>CAMWMS010000125.1 GCA_947175435.1 uncultured Lachnospiraceae bacterium
CTGGGGTCTATCTCCTTACGGTCTGTCAGCAGTGTGCCGTCTATATCAATACAAAACAACTTGTATTTCATGACGTTATCCATTCCTTTCGCTTTGCACAGGTACAGAGTTTATGCCAATATCTTCCCATCCTCCGCCTTTTGTGTACCTTCGATCACGCGGATCATCTTCTCCACATTCCGGCGTCCGTTCTTAATCCCGAGATTCAAAACCGCTGCCGCGGCAAACCCCAACACCATGAGAAAAATGCCAAGAATGCCGGGAAAAAGATGAGAAGGAGTTGCTGACAGACCCGCATAGGCTATCACTACACCAATGGTCGAGGCAACTATGGCAAGTTTTTTCCAAACATTGATCTTTTTAAGAGCAGCCGTCTGCATTCTGGCTTCTGTCAACAGATGTTCTTTTTCTACAGCATTCATGGCATAACCTCCTATTAATTAATAAGCCAGACCCGGATCGAAGAATCCAACCAGTACACCGACAAAAGCAACTACTACCAGAATCAACATGACCTTAATAGGTGACATTTTCTTCTTGGCCATCAGGAACCAGCACACTATGATAAATACTGCTGTCAGCAGACCCGGAAATACGTCATTTAATTTATCTTGTAATACCAGATACGGTTCTCCGGCATCATTTAACAGCTTCAGCGAAGTCTGGACGCTTACCCACGTCGCTGCCACCGCACCGATGACGATACCGCCCAATGTGGAAACGGATTCTCTGAGTGCCTCGCCTTGTGCACCGATCAGGAAGTCTACCGCTTTACCGCCGAGACTGTAACCTTTGAAGTAAAGGAATCTCATACCCAGATAAGCAAACAGGTTCCATACAATAATGTAGAAGATCGCTCCAAGCGGTGAACCGCCTGTGGACATACCAAGTGCAATACCGAGCAGGATCGGGATCACGGTTCCTACTACCAGGGAATCACCGATTCCGGCTACAGGTCCCATCAGACCGGCACGCAGGCTGTTGATCGTCTCGTCGTCCACGTCGTCCGCTCCGTTTGCTCTCGCTTCTTCCAGACCTGCCGTCATACCTACGATAACCGTACCTAACTGCGGCTCCGTATTAAAGAATGCGGTGTAGGTATTCATTGCGTTCGCTTTGTCATCTTCATTCTGATATAACTCTTCCACTAACGGAAGCATGGCGCACAGATAACCGAAGGTCTGCATATGCTCCTGCGAAAAACAGGTAAGGTGGCCATAGTACCAATTATGGAAGGACTTTAACAATGTTTTTTTCGATAATTTCTTTTCCATATTTAGATTTCCTCCTCTTCATCATCCATTACACCGCCTGCGAGTTCCGGTTTCCTTGCGGAAAGTATCTTGAGCTTATAAATAATGATTGCAAACATACCGGCTACTACTGTTGCGGATACTAAGTTGATTCCCATGGATGCTGCCAGTACAAAACCGAACAGGAAAGGAATAAAGTCTGCCGCACCCTTTACGATCTGCTTTAACAGGATTGCAATACCTACGCAGGGAAGCAGGGAACCTACTGTAAATAATGTTTTCATTGCGATACCGTCCATGGGAAGCGTTGTCTTGATCACTTCTACCACGTTCGCACCCAGCTTACACATGATCATGGTCGGTATGAAAGAGCAGAGAATATGTGAGATCCAGGGTAATCCCATATCTACCAGATAAAGTTTCTTGTACTGTCTGTTCTCAACTGCCTTCCAGCCTATATGCTGCCATAACAGATTGATGGTTGCTGTTCCGTAGAATAATACTGTTCCTAATGTACCAACCATAGTGCCGAAGGAAGTTGCCAGACCTGCGCCTTCCGTGGAAGCTGCGTCAAGACCGTAACTCTTTAATGCAACCATTGCCAGCGGAATACCTATGTAGCTGACCGCACGCACATCCGCAGATACCGTTCCGCCCGGTGTAACCAGAGCGATGTATACGATCTGCATGGCACATCCTACTAAAATACCTGTTGAAACATCTCCTAAAATAAGTCCGCACACAAGACCACCAATAAGCGGTCTTCCCAGTGTGTAGTTACCGATGGAAGTACCACCCAGACCGGGCATACTTGCCAAACATGCAAACAAACCTAAAATGATTGCTTGTATCCAACTGATTTCCATATTCTTCCCTCCTACTGTCTAAATTGCTTTATTTAGTTAAATCCGAACTGGCCTCTGAATTTCTTCCAGTTGCCGATCGCTTCGTCCTTCAACAATGCAAATTCCACACTGTAACCTGCATTCATGATATTCTCAAGTGCCTGTGCCTCTTCCTGCGTGATCGACTGGTTATTTCCAAGCTTCGTGGTACCCGGCCTGTCGTTGCAGGGTCCGATGATCACCTCGTTAATGCCCGGCTTGAATCCCTGTTCTACCAGAATCTTCTCCATATCCAAAGGATTCTTGGTAATCAGGAAATAATTGTCCTTGCTGTCAAGTACCTTCTGACATTTCTCCTTGAACTCATCCAGTGTCCACACGAAAGTCTTCTTGCCGCTGGCACTCTTATATGCTGCTTTTAATACGGAATTGCCTGCCGCCGCATTGTTGACTGCGATCAAACCATCGCAGGGATACTCCAAAGCCCATCTGGTACATGTCTGTCCGTGAATCATACGATCGTCTACACGAATAAATGATACTGCCATTTTCTATTCCTCCTTTTATATGTCATCCTCTGAATCTTCACTGGTTATCTGAAACTCTTTTAACTCTTCCCTTGCTTCGGGAATCAACATCCCCGGCAGATCTGAAAGCTCCATGCCGTCTTTCATCAACACGGCGCTAAGTGCTAAGGGAAGGCTCATTCCGCCCACCATTACAGTCCGCTCTAACAGACCTTTCTCTGCGATCACATTCGCCGCCGTTGTAAGCGGTGATCCCCCTACCAGATCGCCGAACAGCAGGATCTCATCCTCTGCTCCTACTTTTTTAAGGCACTTTCTTACATTGTCTGCATACACATCTGAACCCATTCCGTTCTCCAGGCTTACCGAGAGAATATCTTCTCTTCCCTCTCCCGCAAGCATGTCGAGTGCGCTGTGCAGTCCCGGTGCAAACATGCCATGACTGACTAACATAACATATTTCATTCCAGTTCCCTCCTTCTCATATTCAGTATATGTCCTTAACTGTAATGCAAGTATATAAAAAAGGCGGCACATGTTCATCTCACATGTGTCACCTTTTTCGCATGACATTTGTCACTTTTATATATGATTATTATCACAAAACAGCAAGCTCGTTTGCGAGATTTGCTTGCTTACGCTTCGCAAACTCGAGATTCACTCATCCCTTGCTGCGGTTTTTCAGGAAGTTATTGATCTCACGATTCCATATGATCTGTTCCATACTGATATTGGAGCTCCCCTCCATAATATCCCGAATCGCTTTATCCACCTCCGCTACGGCCTCCCCGCTGTATCTGAATCTGGGTGTTATCGCCGCATTTTCCACTGCATTGCTTAATACCCGCATATTCAGCCCGCCGTGATCTCCCGCACTGTCTATAAGCAGTTGCAACGCCTTGTCCGATTCTGTTACATCCCGCAGGACAGAGACTCCTTCCGAATAAGTAAATATCTCCGATTGAATCCGCTCATCCCCGGAGAGAAGCTTCATAAATTCCCACGCATATCCTGGCTGCGATGTATCCGCATTCATCGCAAGCAGCAAGGTGTCCAGTTCCGATATATTGTCGCCGCGCTCTCCGGAAGGCATGGGTATACATTCCCACTCAAAACCGGAATACTTCTTGATGCTGAGCGGATATGGCTTATATGCCCGATATTCTGAAAAAAACATCGGCTGGAATGCTACCCTGCCCAGATCAAAATCTTTACCCGTAACATTATATCCGCCATAGAGACCTTCCAGCTTCTCCATAAAAAGAATCGCTTCCCTGACTCCTTCATCAGTCAGATTGCACTCCGTGCCTTTCCGGTCAAAAAGCTGTACTCCGTTGGAGTCAAACGCGTCCGACCATGTATACCCCACTGCGCCGAAGCGGTCGGGAATCCCGTCGCCGTCCGTATCCTTCGTAACCTCTCTGCAGATCTCATAGAAATCATCCCAGATCCAATCCTCGCCCGGCAATTCGATTCCTTCCTCCTTCAAAATCGTCTGATTGACAAACATCAGCTTCGGTGCACATTCATAAGGCAGCGCATATTGTTCTTCCCCGTACTGTCCGCATTGAAGCGCGGAGGAATAAAAGCTATCCTTGTCGAAATCATCATCCTCTTCCATCAGCTCATCCAGATCCTTTAATGCACCGATCTCCGCCAGATCGTTAAAATTTTCTCCGAATACAAGAAACAAATCCGGAGCCTTGCCGAGAATGATCTGCTCCGCCAGCCATTCAGGATAATTTTCCTTCAGAATACCGCTGACATACTCCACTCTCACACCCTTATGCTCCTCCTCAAACAGCGCGATCGCATCCTCCAGGATCTGATAAGAATAACCGTTCTGCACTTCCCAATAGCTGTCGGAGAATACGCCTACCGTTATCACCCTATCCCTGCTGAAAGAAATTTTCCGGTAGATGCCGCTCATAATGACCGCCGCACTCATAAACAGTGCCGCGCCCACCAGGATCATCCATCTGTTTCTCCTCTTTACCTTATCCACACTAATGCCCATGCCTTTCTCACAACCTGCGAATTTGGATCTACGCCTATTCCTCATCCTCAAATATCCTATTGACCGTACCGGTCTGTACTGCCCATATGGCCAGCTGTGTCCGATCCCGCAGGTCCAATTTACTTAAGATTACGCTCAGACCGTTTCTGACGGTTCCCTCGGAGAGATTCATTTTAGCCGCGATCTCCTTGTTGGACAGACCGCTTCCCACCAGGGCAATGATGCGCCATTCCGTCTCCTTCAAATCAGCGGCGCTTGCCTCATCGACACGAATGGTAATGTTCGACTGCGCCATCTTGGAGAACAGCTTTACCACTTTGGACGCGATATCGCCGTTGATCATGGCGGTTCCCTCATACACTTTGCGCACGGCATCCGACAGCTCTTTCATGGAAACTCCTTTTAACAGGTATCCGCTGGCTCCGTTCTTCAATGCGTTAAACACATATTCGTCATCGTCAAAAGTGGTCAGGATAATGATCTTGATGTCGGGATAGTTCTCCTTAATGATCTGCGTACAGACCACGCCGTCCATCTCAGGCATCCTGATATCCATCAGAATGACGTCCGGCTTGTTTTTCCTGACAGAGCGGACTACCTCCACCCCGTTCGTCACTGTGTCCGTCACCTCAAAATCCTTCTCGCTGCCGAGTATGAGCGACAAACTCTGCCTGATCAATTCCTGATCGTCCGCAATCAAAATTTTAATCATGTCCCTTAACCATACCTTTCAATCTTTTATCTCTTCTCGCCCCACCGAATCGGAATGCTTGCCTCCAGAACGAAGCCGTTATCTCCATAGCAATTCAGGCTGCCGTGAAGCATCTCCAGTCTCTCCTCCATATGGTGCAGCCCGAATCCTTTCTCAATCTTCGGACAACCCACACCGTTATCTTTGATCCAGATATACATGATGTTATACTCCATGCTGATCGCGATCAGGATCTTGCTCGCCTTGCCGTGTCTGATCGCATTGGTGATACTCTCCTGTACGATTCTGTAGATAATCTCTTCCTCATCCTTATTGTAATGGCTTAATTCCGCAGTACAGCAATAATCAATCTCTATATTAGAAGCCTTCTTAGTCTCCTCCATCATCTGAACCAGCGCCTTCTCCAGCTCCATCTTCTCCAAGGCATCCGGACGCAGCGCTTTCACCGATCTTCTCACATCCGTCATACCGTTCCTTGCCACGTCGGCAATCACCTTAAGCTGCTCCTTCACTGCCTCTGGCGCTGCATCCATCAATGTAATACAGGCATCCAGTCCCGTAATAATACCGGTGAGACTGTGTCCCAGCGTATCATGGATTTCTCTTGCAAGGCGGTTTCTCTCCTGTGTCTCTGCATTTCTGACGGACTCCTTAGCATATTCCTCCATCTGCCTGTTGGCAAGCTGCAGTTCCTCATTTGCCTGATTCAGCTTTTCATTCAGGTTTAATATCCTCTCCTTCTCACTCATCTGCACTCGCATCAACTGAATCGTGTAGATGATGAAGAAAAGTATATTCAGTGAGTACAGCATATTCTTTACACCCAGCATAACGGAACGTACATCCCCGCGATAATAAATCAGATACGTTTCCAGAGGTGTGATATGATATCTCTCCGCAAACAGATTATAGTCTGTCAAAAGAAATATACCGCATACGATGCCGATGGCGGCATATTTCCACCTTACTTTAGTCATCCTGCTGATCACATCCGCTAAAATAAGCAGGATCATGCCTATGTAACTGAAATTAAGAAGATACCCGATCATCAGACTGATAATAATCTCTACGACGATTTTCGTGTAGATCAGCGCGCTGTTCTCCGTCTGTATGCACAGAAAAAGCACCAGACTTCCATATAACAGAACCGCCATCACCGGTATCTTCCACGGAGCCATCGTGACGCTGTCTATCTGCTGCATAAATTCCAACGCCGTGTTTTCGTGCACATACCCCAGCAGACCGCCCGCCATGATACCGGCTATATAGAGAATGATAATAAGATTCAGATTGAGCATCCACGCAAATATGATATTCGGTACCCGATTCTCTTCCATATGTCTGCCCTCTTCTACTGCCATCTGTCAATGTCAAACTGCTCTACATTGTCTTGAGTCACCAGCTTAACCGGAATTAAAATATTCTTCTCGACCGTCTCTCCGGCTAACAGCCTATAGATAATCTCGGCTGCTTTCTTTCCAATTTCCGTCGGAAACTGAGCCGCAGAGGCCTTCATCATCCCTTCCGCAATCAGTGCTTTGGAATCCGGGGAAGCATCCACACCGTACAGATCCACCTCTCCCAGCATGTGCTCCTTATCCAGCGCCGCTGCCGCTCCCACTCCAGCCAGATCATTCAGGCAGAATACACTGTCGAATATCACACCCTCCTCGATCGCCTGCTGCAGTTTCGGCATGGCGATCTCCAGCTGCCCTTCGCATTCGATCCGATCCACGATCTCCATATTTTCATTCTCGGAAACCGTATCCACAAAGCCCTGTACCCGCTCCTGCCCCGATATCGTCGCCTCATGCGTCATCACCACGATGCGGGAAGCCTCATGGCTGTCCAGAAAATATTCTCCCACCAGCACTCCGGCCTGATAATTGTCAGAAGTGATCGTGCAATCCGCCAATTCACTGTTGGACACATTGGTATCCAGCACTACAACAAATGTTCCCTGTTCCTTCGCCTGCTCCAATACATCCGTCAGACTCTCCCAGTCCACCGGCGTGATAATCAGCACGTCAATGTCCATATCTAACATCTCCCGGATCTGTTCGATCTGCCTGTCCGCATTCAGCGCCGGATCACGCAGAATAATCCGATCTCCTTCCGCTTCCACCCGGTGTGTGATCTCCTCGCTGATAATCTTATAGAATTCATTGTTCATAGTCATGTAACTGGCACCGATCAGGTAGGAATTTTCTTTCTGGTTAAAAGAGAAATCCCTCCTGCCGAAAAAGAAAAGAATGCCTGCCAGTATCACAATCACGTTGACTAATACCAACACTGTATTACAGATATTTCGTACTCTTTTATCCATGATCACTACTTAGTCCTTTGCCTTTTGCCCCGCTGCTTCGTCCTTATTATACTGAAAAAGCCGGTTGTACTCAACCGGCTTTTTGCATTTTTACACCATAGGAAATTACCCGGATTGCCACGAGTTTGCGAAGCGTAAGCAAGCAAATCTCGCAATCGAGCTCTGCTCGATTTTTTACCAATGCGAAAACATAATCCCCGCAAGCGGTGACAACACGATCATAATCACTGAAAATGTGAACGATTCTATGGAAATTAATGTCGCCCGCTGCTCGGACGGAAAACTATCCTGAAGAATCGTATTCGTTCTCACCTGAAGGGCGTCATCACTGAGTGCAGCGATAAATCCGCCGATCGTCATGACGATATACATCCCGGAATGCTCGATTAAGACTCCCGTAAACACCAATAATGCCGTCATCATGAACACACTCCGGTAGCGTACTTTCTTAAACCAAAGTATCGCTTTTGCGCCGAGTATGCCTCCCATCTCCATGAAAAACAGGGAAAAACCAAGCGCCCAGTTCGGCATCCCTGCCTCCGGCAGCTTTGCCTGCAGGAAAAACAGCAGTAAAATGTCAACCGCACCGACCATCGAATTGCAAAACATCAATAAGATTGCCTTCTTTGCGCTTTTCAGAAAGGAAATACTCTCGGCAAAACACGTGATAAGTTCCCTTCTAATCGAACCGATCATGTTTTCCTGACGATTGTCCCGCTCCTCCCCTATGCGCACTTCCTGCAATGTCATAAGAAGACCTATTTGCACAATGCACATGCAAACGTCCGTGCTGTACGCCAGTTTATGCCCGATCAAAAGTGCAAAACCGGCACACAAGGTCGAAACACCGCTGCAAAGGCGGTAAATAATCAATTGATTGGAGGCATACTTTTCGTAATACCCCTCATGCGCTACCGTTTTCAGAGAATCGTATGCAAGCGCATCGCCCGATCCCGACGAGAAGTTATAACTGAGCGCCTGAAATGCAATCGATGTACATACCATAAACAGGTTACAGGAAAATATCATAATGATATTCCCGATCATCCGCATGATACTGCTGACCAACAGCATATTTTTCCTTCCGAATACATCGGCCAGAACGCCTGACGGAATCTCGAAGAGCAGGCTGATAATATGGAAAACAGTCTCCGCCAGACCGATCTCCACCAGGCTATAGCCCCTCGCCGCAAGAATTGCCACCCATGCGCCTGTCAGAGACAGATTCCCAAGCACGGATGATGCATATAATTTCGATATTTGTTTTTTAATAT
>CAMWMS010000126.1 GCA_947175435.1 uncultured Lachnospiraceae bacterium
AAAGAAAAGTATGATACAGCCGAGCACCAGTCAGAAGAGTGGAGTAAAGACGAAAGCGGACACTGGCACGAGTGCGAAATATGTAAAGAAAAGTATGATACAGCCGAGCACCAGTCAGATAAGTGGAGCACAAACGAAACCGAGCATTGGCATGAGTGCGATGTTTGTAATGAAAAGTTCGATAGTGGAGAGCACCAGTCAAAGAAGTGGAGTACAAATAAAATCGAACATTGGCATGAGTGTGAAACTTGTAATAAAAAGTATGATGCCGGTTTCCACCAGTTCGGAGCGTGGATAACGGATGAAGAGGCAACGGAAGACAAAGAGGGATCAAAGCACAGAGCTTGTATTGACTGCGGTTATAAAGAGTATGATTCAATTATACGCGGAAAAGTAACTAAGCGGGAAGACTGTGGAGAAAATGTGCCGCAGACAGAGTTTTCCACGGAATTGCCCGAATTGGCATTGGCGGTGCTGGCCGAGGATGACGTACATGCGGTAGGAAACGGAACGGATATCACGATTGTCCTTACCGTAGAGGATGCTGACAATACTGTTAGCGATGCAGATAAGAAAGCCGTTACCTCTGCGGCAAAATCCTACAAAGTGGCGCAGTATTTCGATATGAACCTGTATAAGGAAATGAATGGCGGCAGGTCTCAGCTTACGGAGACGAGCGATGAGATAAGGCTGTCTATGGAAATTCCAGAGGCGTTCAGGAAGAGTGCAAGAAAGTATGCGCTTGTCAGAGTACATAACGGGGTGGGCGTCATCCTGATGGATCTGGATTCGGAGAGCAGCACGGTTACCATAGATACGGATCGCTTTTCTACATATGCATTTGTATATGCTGACCCGAAGAAGAAAACTGACAGTAAACCGGACATTATTGTAGAGGAGAAACATCCGGAGCAGACGGAAAGTGATTCTGTTGTCGCAGTCAATTACCAGAGTCAGAAGAAAGCAGTTCCCGAAAGCCAGAGGGATTCCGAACCGAAAACCAGCCAGCCTTCTTATGTTGAGCTATATGCAACCATTGCCTTTATTGAAGGGGCGGCTTATCTGCTCTTCCTGTTTATAGACAGACATGGAATGACAGAAGAGACGAAGAGTGAACTGGTTTCACGCTTGATCGCATGGGCCAAAAAGGGCGGAAGGCTTCGTCGATGGCTTGCACTTGCCGCGATATTCCTGCTTCTGGTATATTATCACAGTATCGGTAAACAGGTAAACGTGGAATGGTCGCAGGTCTGTGGTGAATAAAGAAACTGGTGAACAGGGAATACAATCAATGAACTTATTAGGAATGACCGAAAAGGAAAAAGAAGAGATATGTTTCCGAGTGACCGGATGGGCCAGGCGGGGCGGCAAGTGCCGCCGTCTGCCTGCGCTTGCAGCACTCATTCTGGTGCTCGCGTATTATCACGGTATCGGCAAACATATAACGACAAAAAGAAGAAAATTTGTCAGACATATAAGAAAGCACCGACTCCTGAGGGCGGTGCTTCTTGTCTCTATGCTTCTGTGTCTGATTCTGATCGCACGGGAACAGTATCTTTCGGTCAAACACAGAAAAGACCAGGAACGTTTGAAAGAGATTCTTATAGCACAGGAAAACCTGGCGACGGAAGTCGGTGAGACACTGGAAGAGCATATGCCGCCGGACGGCATAGACGAAGAAAGGGAGACGGATGATTTGAATGCTTCGGATTCTGAGCAGCCGGAAGAACCTGTAATGTTGGCTCGCTTTGAAAAGCTATATGAAGAAAATAATGATCTGGTGGCATGGATATCCATAGAGGGTATGGTGATCGATTATCCTGTCATGCAGTGCGAGGATGATGAATACTATCTGCATCACGATTTTTATGGAAATGAGGATAAGTATGGATGTCTGTATGTAAGGAACAGAGCCGATGTTGAAAACGGTGTAAACTTTATTATATATGGGCATAACATGCGGGATGGTTCTATGTTTGGCGACTTGGACTTATATCGGGATGAAAGCTTTTACCTGGAACATTCCCTGATCTCCTTCGATACGCTGTATGAGGAGCGTACCTATGAGATTATATCTGTATTCCGTTCTCAAATCTATAATTCGGATGATGATGTGTTTAAGTATTATCAGTTCTATGAGGCGGATACTGAGGAAGAATTCGACTATTTTTATAAGAATATCAAAGAACTATCCATGTACGATACTGGAGTGACGGCGGAGTTTGGGGACACGTTCCTGATACTTTCCACCTGCGCTTACCATGTGGAGGACGGACGACTTGCGGTCGTGGCAAAGAGATGTCGATAATAATTTTCAGCTATTATTACCGTGGATTTGTGATTCAGGGGAATGGGGATGTTTTGCTGCCTGTTGGCACATATGTCTTAGATGATTAGGATACATATAATGATTCGGTTAGCTAGTAACATATCTGTAGGTAATTCTACCAATATACACCAATAATCTGTACAAAATGCACAAAAATGTAGGCTGTTATTTTCATGTAATTTTGCTGGACGGGCTTGTATGAAAAACGTCAAGGTGATAAAGTGTTAAGTGAAGTATACAAGAATACATTACCTATGAAAATGGTATGTGTAAAAGGAAAGGAAGGGAAAACAATGGAGAGTGAAAGGAATTGCTTTCGAAAGAAGCGCAGAATGGCAAACAGCATTTTCAGTTGGCTGCTGGCGTTTGCCATAGTCGTTTCAAGTGTATCGACTGCACCAGGGTTGGGAATAACTTCTCTGGCAGCCGAAAATGAAGTGGGGGGGGTAAAACTGTCTATACCAGTGAAGACGACGGCATAGACGGCAGTGCTGCAACCGATGATAATACGGGCGCGGGCGACAGTGGTACCGGTGGTGGTATGACGTCGGACGATGATCAAAACAGCGGCGCGGCTTCGGATGACAGCGGTGCAGGTGACAACACAGTACCGGGTGACAGCGATGACAACGGTAGCGGTGCTGGCGATGACATGTCCTCGGACGAGTCCGGAAATATAGATGATGCAACGGACATGGGCGATGTCGGAGACGAACCGGAAGATAACAACGGGATTCTTGATAATGAAGAGCCAAATGAGGAAATCGAGGATGAATTGGTAAATGCTACTGGTAATGGTGCGCGCGATGGTGACGTAGATATTACGTTGCATTTTTATAATGCACCGAAGTGGGAGCATGTCGCATTACATCATTGGGTAGAAGGTGGAGCAGGCACAAGTTGGCCAGGCGAGTCTTTCACGGAAGAAGCTGATGGTTGGTACAAGATCAAGGTTCAGACGGAAGCCGGTGCGGATTTCAATTATATTGTCAACAATGGAATAGCAGGCAATAACTCTTCAGTTACAGCTCAGACTGCGGATGCGAGCATTTCGTCTGGAAAATTCAGTAGCGGAGGTTCCAACGAATTCTGGATAAGGCTTGGAGCTAACTATGCAGATGGCAAAATGAACTATTATGCAGCCGCTTCCACATCACAGACACTGGGTCCAGAAACGGATGGTGGAACAGTTACATTCCAATATGAGAATAACTCAAAAGTGGAAGGAGTTGAGGTAAAGGGTTCTTGGGATGAATGGGCTACTGCTATAGCAATGAGTGATGACGATGGGGATGGCGTTTTCACAGCCGAACTGCCGGATATAGAGCGTGGGCAGTATAAGTATAAGTTCATTGTAGATGGACAATGGATGAGCGATCCCTTTAATCCGTCATATACTGACGATAACGATCACAACAGTCTGATCTTTGTCCCAGGCGAAGCTAAATACAAATACACGGTACATTATTATAATCCGAATATTCCGAAGTCAGCGTTGGATACTCAGGATTTGTATGTCTGGGATGATGAAATGGAAAAAGCGGGATTCCATAGGGACGCAGTCTATACCTTTAATCAGATAGAGACTGATGAGAACGGTATTCCGTGGCTGACGACTACTATTTCGGATTCCAGTAATGTGTTGAGCTTCTTAGCAAGACCAACCGCAGGGGACTGGGATGGTGGTCAGGATGATGACAGATCCTATGAGATGGGAGAAGACCAAACAGAAGCGGAATTTTGGTACATTTATGGTGATGGTATCTATGATAAGAAACCTACTATCAGAAATGTGAACAAAGTGGAAGCATCATTGTCTCTTGAGTCTATGAATTATACGCAGAACAATGTTCTTACACTTACCGTAAATGATAATAAAAATATTGACCCCGATGAGGATGGGGAAAGACTCGTAAAAGAGGCGTATGTAGACGCGTCCGCCTTGGGCATGAGCAAGAAGCTTATGATCGACCCTGAATTATTGGAGATTTCCCTGTCAGTGAAAGAAACGATAAAACCGGGAAATTATTCGCTTCCAATCAAGGTAACCGGAACTAACGGTTCAGAGGCTGAGACCGAGGTTGAAGTAATAGTGACAGCGAAACCGGAAAGTGAGACTGATTTTGACTGGGATGAGGCGGTCATTTATTTTATGGTAACTGACCGGTTCTTTAATGGCGATACATCCAATGATGCGGCAAATGGAACAGGAACCTCCGGAGAAAATGCGGGTCTGTACCATGGCGGCGATTTCAAAGGCGTTACGCAGAAGTTGGATTATCTGCAGGAGCTGGGTGTCAATACAATCTGGGTCACGCCTATTGTAGAAAATATCAAGGGTGTCGATGTGAATGGCAGTGGTTCGAGCGATGTGCCTTATAACGCGGCTTACCACGGCTATTGGGCCAGCGATTTTACGAAATTGAATCCGGCTCTTGGTACGGATACGGAGTTTCAGGCACTGATTGATGGAGCCCATGATAGGGGCATGAAGATCATGGTTGACGTTGTGGTAAACCATGCGGGATACGGTGCGGAAGAGAATTTCGTCGGTATGCTCAGAGATAAAGATGACGTGGTTGAAAGTAATCCTGTTCTTGGGGGTCAACAGTCAAATCTGCCTGATTTCCTGACGGAGAATCCGGAAGTCAGGGATCAGATCATAGAGTGGCAGGTGGACTGGGCAAAGAAAGGGATAGACTATTTCCGTGTAGATACGGTAAAGCATGTTGACAGTACCACATGGATGGCTTTCAAGAATGAATTAACCAAAGCCAATCCGAAATTTAAGATGATCGGCGAGTATTTTGATGCAGGATATGCATCTAATAACGGTGGTACATTGGGAAGCGGGCAGATGGATTCCCTGCTGGATTTTAATTTCAATGACTGGGCAACATCATTTGTCAAAGGAAGTATATCCGGTGTGGAACAAGATTTGGCGAAGAGGAACGAAGCACTCAATAATACTTATCTGACAGGGCAGTTCTTGAGCAGTCATGATGAGAATGGATTTAAGTATAATCTGGGTAATAGTGTGGCAGATAAGGATGCGGCAGCCATGGTTGCGGCCACTCTGCAGATTACGGCAAAGGGACAGCCGGTCGTTTATTATGGCGAAGAGATAGGACTGACGGGTGCGAATAATTATCCTTATCAGGATAACCGGTATGATTTTGACTGGGATGAAGTGAAGGATGGCAGCACGAATAAGACGTATGCCCACTACAAGAAGATGCTCAATATCCGTAAGCAGTATTCGGAGATTTTTGCTAGGGGTGACAGAGAAGTAGTTGGCGGCTCGGATGCGGACAAGTACGACATAATTTCAAGAAGTTACAATGGTGATACCATTTATGTAGGTATGAATATCGACTCCGTAGCAAAAGAAGTCACGATTCCGGTAAAAAGTGGGGTCAAGAACTATACGGAACTGTATAGTGGGACAGTTTGTACGGTTGAAAACGGTAAGGTGACTGTCAGCATTCCTGCGGCGGCAGATGGCGGCACGATCGTATTGGCGGCAGGCGGTTTTGAGGAATCTCTGGAGGAACCGGAACTTACTATTTTGAAAGGTAAAGAGTTTACACTTCCTGCTCAGCTTACCCGTGTGTCTTCGGATGGTAAAAAAGAGAAGGTAGACGTAACCTATAGCATGACTGCGGTAGAAGGTGTGACACTTGACGAAGAAAACGGCAAGATCACAGTCGGTCAGGCATTTACCGGGACGGAGCTGACTTTAACAGCTACGGCGGCAGATGGTCTCAGTGTAACCTTTACGGCTAAAGTTCGGGAAGATAAGAACGAGATCACATTAAACCTGCATTATACAAGAGCAGACGGTGACTATACAGGATGGAATGTATGGGCATGGGCAGACAGACTGGCTAGTGACAGCTATAAATTTGATGGTGAGGGAAAGGATGGAGAGAAGGTTGCTACCCTTACACTGAAAGGCAGAGAAATCGCTTTCCTGAATTATATTATCAGAAAGAGAGTAGCCGGAGATGACTGGGCATTGAAGGACAGGAAAGAGGATCAGACGATCGATTTGTCGAATGTGCTTTCCGGAACGGTTGACTACTATGTAGTAGCAGGTACCGATGCTTCTAAAGACAGGATAGTGTATGGCGATGATGTACTTTTCGGTGTTAAAGTACTATCAGCAACATATAACAAGACAAACAATACAATAAAGGTTGTTACCGGAACACCTGTTGACGGGAAAGCGGATGAGGCATTTACCCTGAAGAACGGTGAAAATGTAATTCCGATAACCAAAGTATCGGTAAACGGTACGAATTATACATTGACTCCTGGCAAAGATTTGTCATCAATTGAGGCAATGTCGAAGAAATATACCCTTGTTTTTGACGGATATGATTATCCGGTGGCGATGCCTTCCGTTTATTCTTCCGATGAGTTTGAAGGTCAGTTCACCTATGAGGGCAATGATCTCGGAGCAACATGGAGCAAGGATAAGACCATCTTTAAGGTATGGGCGCCTACGGCGGACAAGGTGAAGGTCAATTTATATAAGTCAGGAACGAAAGGAACAAGTGACCTGATTGAATCTATTAATATGACAAGCGGTGAGAATGGTGTCTGGTCTGCCGAGAAAACCGGAGACTTAAACGGTACTTATTATACATATACGGCGGAGCAGAACGGAGAGTCGGTAGAAGCCTGCGATCCCTATGCAAGAACCACCGGCGTGAACGGAAACCGTGCGATGGTCATTGATCTGGATTCTACCGATCCGGCGGGATGGGCAAATGACAGCGGACCGAATCAGGGTATGAGCTATAATGATTCCGTCATTTATGAGCTTCATGTGAGAGATTTCTCCATCGATGAGTCCTCTGGAATTTCGGCGGATAACAAGGGTAAATTCCTTGGATTGACAGAGAAAGGGACGACAAACACTACCGGGCAGACCACGGGGCTGGATTATCTGGTAGATCTGGGTGTAACCCATATTCACCTGCTTCCTTCCTATGATTACGGTTCGGTAGATGAGACGAAACTGAATGAGGCGCAGTATAACTGGGGATATGATCCGGTGAACTACAATGTGCCGGAAGGTTCTTACTCTACGGATCCTTATAATGGGGAAATACGAGTAAAAGAAATGAAGCAGATGATCAAGACACTGCATGATAATAATATTAATGTTATTATGGATGTTGTGTACAACCATGTGTATGATGCGGACGAATTCTGCTTTAACCAATTGGTTCCGCAGTATTTCTCAAGAACTAATGCGGACGGTAGTTATTCCAATGCATCCGGCTGCGGTAATGACACCGCTTCCGAACGGGCGATGGTAAGGAAGTATATCGTAGATTCCGTCAATTACTGGGCGGATGAATACCATATTGACGGATTCCGGTTTGACTTGGTAGGCTTGTTGGATGTTGATACCATCAATGAAGTGGTGAATACAGTACATCAGAAACATCCCGATGCGGTATTTTACGGGGAAGGCTGGACGATGAATTCTGCGGTCAGCAAGCCGAATATTACGATGGCAACTCAGATTAATTCCGAGAAGACACCGAACTTTGCTTACTTCAGCGATACCATTCGGGATGCCATCAAGGGCGACAATTTTGATGTGGCGAATACCGGATTTGTGAACGGTGCAAAAGGGCTGGAGGAGAAAATTGCGGCTTGCTTTAAGGCAGCAACTTCATGGTGTAAGAGCCCGACGCAGACCATAAACTATGCATCCTGCCACGACAACTATACCTTATGGGATAAGATTTCCGAATCAACAAATGGTGTTTCGGAAGCAGACCGCGTTAAGATGAACAACCTTGCCGCCGCAATCTATATGACGGCGGAGGGAATTCCGTTGATCCATGCAGGTGAGGAACTGTTGAGGACGAAAGTGGACGAGAACGGTGACGTGCAGCATAACAGCTACAATCTTTCTGATTTCGTTAACAGTATTAAGTGGAGTGACCTTAATAAAGAAGAATACAGAAATGTAGTGGAATATTACAAAGGACTTATTGAATTCCGTAAGAACCACGCTGCACTGCGTCTGACATCGGCTGCTGACGTAGAGAAGAATGTGAAATATAAGTGGATCACTAACGAAGTAGTCATGTTCGTGATAGGCGGCAAAGACACAATAGAAGGTGAAGTATCTGATGGAATCGTGGTGATCTTCAATGCTACGAATTCCAAAAAGGTGATCAATCTGTATAACAATTACGGCATTGCTGAAGGAACATGGAATGTCTGCATTAATGATCAGAAGGCGGGCGTTGAGACACTTGATTCCGTAACAAACGGCCAGGTTGAAGTAGCGCCGATTTCGGCTATGGTTCTCGTTAAGGGAGAGACTGAAGATCAGAACTCTGTATATGACAAAAATGATCCTGTAAAGAGAAAATTGCAGGCACTGAAAGAGTTGATTGCAGACTATAAAAAGATTGAACAGGGCAATTATACGGACGAAAGCTGGAAGACATTTACAGATGCACTGTCAGCGGCTGAGACAACTGCCGGAAAGAAAGATGTGACAGCAGAAGAGATCGACAGTGTTATGGAACAGTTAAAGGCAGCCTATGATGGACTAAAAGTACCGGAAGGCAGTGT
>CAMWMS010000127.1 GCA_947175435.1 uncultured Lachnospiraceae bacterium
AGCGTATCTTTTCCATTAACTCCGTGATGGAGCTTGTCAAGTCGCTTCTTAAGCTGGGACTTATTGGCTACGTGGTTTACTCGTATTTAAAGAAAAACATGCCGCCGCTTTATCAGTTCTATGGGCTGTCATTGAATCAGGGAATTGCGCAGGTGGGCATGCTTGTGGTGAATCTGGGGATCCGGATATCGCTTTTCTATATGATCATCGCCCTGTTGGATTATGTCTATCAGAAGGTGAAGTTCAAGAACGACATGAAGATGACGAAGCAGGAAGTCAAAGATGAATATAAGAATCAGGAAGGTGATCCGCAGATCAAGGGCAAACAGAGGCAGAGAATGATGGAAGCTTCCAGGCGCCGTATGATGCAGGCGCTCCCGCAGGCTGACGTAGTCATCACCAACCCGACGCATTATGCCGTAGCGATCAAGTACGACCCGGAGATCTACGATGCGCCCTATGTGATTGCGAAAGGTGCAGACTATCTGGCACAGAAGATCAAAGAGACGGCGAAAGAGAATCATATTGAAATCGTAGAGAATAAGCCGCTTGCCCGTATGCTTTACGCCAACGTGGACGTGGGAAGCGTGGTGCCGCCCGAATTGTATCAGGCAGTTGCGGAAGTGCTCGCTTTCGTATATCATTTACAGGGTAAGGTATAAAAAGGCATAAAATATATACACAATATAATGACAGAAAGGGGGAAGAGGTTCATGGGAAATCTTAAGAAGGCTGATCTAGGCGTAGCCATATATCTGCTGGCCGCGTTTATCATGTTGATCGTACCGATTAAATCGGGGCTTCTGGATCTTCTGCTGGCATGTAATATCGCAATTGCATTTACCATCATGTTTGGATGTATGTTTGCGACGGAAGTACTGAATATGTCCTATTTCCCGACGATCCTGCTGTTTACAACGGTATTTAGGATCGCGCTGAACGTTTCTTCCACGAAATTAATTCTGACGACCGGAGATCCCGGTAACGTAGTCCGTACCTTTGGTCAATATGTGGGCGGCAATGATATTGTGGTTGGCTGCATCGTCTTTGTTATTCTGATCATTGTACAGTTCATGATTATCAACAAAGGTTCCGAACGTGTGGCTGAGGTTACCGCAAGATTTACATTGGATGCCATGCCAGGTAAGCAGATGGCCATCGATGCTGACTTAAATACCGGAGCAATCAACGATGAGGAGGCCAAGAGACGCCGTGACAAGATACAGGAGGAGGCAAGCTTCTTCGGATCTATGGACGGTGCCGTGAAGTATGTTAAGGGAGATGCCACGGCAGGTCTGCTCATAACTTTTATCAATATTGTGGGCGGTATTGCCATGGGCGTATGGCGTCAGGGCATGGAGATGAACGATGCTTTACAGACGTTCACGATTCTGACCATCGGTGACGGTCTGGTCAGTCAGATACCGTCGCTGTTAATATCGCTGTCCACCGGTATTCTGGTGACTAAGGGCTCCAAGGATGCCGATTTCGGCACGGTGCTGATCGGACAGTTGTTCGGCGTGCCGAAGGTGCTCTATTTGGTGGGTGCGGTTATTGCCGCGCTGGGTATTATCACCCCTCTGAATACCGTGATATTTGTGGGACTTGGTATGGTGTTTATCGTGGTGGGCAGAATTACGGCAGGCACCATCGAGACGGCAGAGATCGAGCACGAGGCGGATGAGGAAGAGGCGGCCGCGGAGGAGATCAGACAGCCGGAGAATGTCACTTCGCTCTTACAGGTTGATCCGATCGAGCTGGAGTTCGGTTACGGTATTATCCCTCTCGCTGATGTAAATCAGGGTGGTGACCTGTTAGACCGTGTCGTAATGATCAGACGTCAGATCGCGTTGGAGTTGGGTACTGTTGTGCCGATTATCCGTTTGCGTGATAACATACAGTTGAATCCGAACCAATATATTATTAAAATAAAAGGTGTACAGGTCAGTGAGGGAGAGATTCTGTTCGATCATTACATGGCGATGAATCCCGGCTATGTGGAGGAAGAGATTACGGGTATACCGACCTTCGAGCCGTCTTTCCATCTTCCGGCGATCTGGATTACCGAGGGACAGAGAGAGCGTGCGGAGAGCATGGGCTACACAGTAGTCGATCCGCCGTCCATTATAGCAACACATCTGACCGAGATTATCAGACAGTACATAGCAGAGCTGTTGACAAGACAGGATGTACAGAATCTGGTCAACAATTTGAGAGAATCCAATCCTTCGCTGGTGGAGGAACTGGTGCCGAAGCTGCTTGGGCTTGGTGAGATACAGAAGGTATTGCAGAATCTCCTGAAGGAAGGTATTTCTATCAGGGATCTGCTCACCATATTCGAGACGCTTGCAGATTATGCGACGACAACGAGAGATACGGATATTCTGACAGAGTATGTCAGACAGAGTCTTAAGAGGGCGATTTCCAATAAGTTCTTTCCTTCCAACGAGACGACCAGCGTGGTGACATTGGATCCGAAGCTGGAGCAGGAGATCATGGCCAGTGTGAAGCAGACGGAGCAGGGAGCTTACCTGACGCTTGATCCGATGAAGACCAAGTCAATCATAGAGTCTGTGGGCAATGAAACGAAGAAACTGGAGGATCTGGGCAAGATGCCTTTGGTGATCACGTCTCCGATCGTGAGGGTGTACTTTAAGAAGTTGACGGAAGATTATTATAGGGATCTGGTCGTTGTATCCTACAACGAGGTGGACTCCAACATTGAATTACAATCCGTCGGGATGGTGACAGCATAATGATAATCAAGAAGTTTACCGCAAAAACAGAAAAAGAAGCCATAGAAAATGCCAAGCAGGAATTGGGCGAAGGCGTGGTTGTTATGAACGTCAGGGAAGTCAAGGCGAAAGGTTTCCTGTCGTTCTTAAAGCCGCATATGACTGAGGTGACCGTAGCGCTGGAGGAGGAGAGCGAGAAATATACGGCAGCGGTTTCGGCGATCAACAATGTAATTGCTTCCAGCCAGGCGGCGGAGCCGCAGCCTGCACCCGCACCTGCGCCGCCGGTGGCGGAGGAAACGGTCAGAAAAGAGAGCAGCGCGATAGAGGAGAAGTTGGACAGCCTGCAGTCTCTTCTGGAACAGCAACTGCAGAAGCCCGAGGAGGATAAGGAAGATAAAAGCAATAAGGGCGGCGAAAAAGAGGAAGAGACGGAGATAGATAAATTCATCAAGCTCCTTCACAACACCATGCTGGACAACGAGGTGGATGAGCAGTATGCAAAAGATATCATTGACGAGATCGGGCAGATCAATAAGCCTAACATGCCCTTTGATTATGCGCTGGCCAATATATATCAGAAGATGATTCTCAAGTTCGGTATGCCAAGCTGTATCAAACCGGCTGAAAGCGGTATTAAGATGGTGTTTTTTGTCGGACCTACAGGGGTAGGTAAGACGACAACGATCGCCAAGATCGCCTCGATCTTTCGCGTGGATCAGAAGAAAAAGGTGGCACTTCTCACTGCTGATACATATCGTATTGCAGCGGCGGAACAGCTTCGCACCTATGCCAACATTCTGGAAGTACCTTTTCGCATTATATATACGGTAGAAGAGATCGAGCGGGCGATGGAGGATTTCAGGGATTATGATTATATTCTGATCGATACGGCGGGACATTCCCACCAGAATCATACGCAGAAGGAAAGTATGAGCAATCTGATCCATTCCGTGGATGATAAGGTTGAGAAGGAGGTATATCTCGTCTTAAGCGCCACTACCAAATATAGGGATCTGATCAGCATTGCGGATTCTTATAAGGAGATGACAGACTATAAACTGATTTTTACGAAACTGGATGAAACCACTACGCTTGGGAATCTTCTGAATCTGAGACTGTACACGAACGCTGAGCTGTCTTATGTGACTTATGGGCAGAATGTGCCGGATGATATTGAGGAATTCAACCCGCAGAGTACGGTCAAGCAGCTTTTGGGAGGAAAAAACTAAGGAGGAAGGCTAATGGATCAGGCTGAACAACTAAGAAATATCATCAAAGCAAGTATCCAGCCGCAGAGACCCCTGGCGAGAGTGATCACCGTTACAAGTGGTAAGGGTGGTGTAGGTAAGTCCAATACAGCAATCAATCTGGCGATACAGTTCCGGAAGATGGAACAGAAGGTGATTATATTAGATGCCGATTTCGGGTTAGCGAATATAGAGATCATGTTCGGCACAGTGCCGAAGCATAATCTGTGTGATCTGATCTATCAGGGCAAGAGTATACGTGATATCATTACATGGGGACCGATGGAAGTGGGATTTATTTCAGGCGGTTCCGGTATTGCCGGCATGTCAAATCTGAGCAAGGATTACTTAAGTTATATCATTCAGAATCTGGTAGAATTAGACGAGATGGCAGACACGATTATTGTGGATACCGGTGCAGGCATATCCGATGCGGTGCTGGAATTTCTGGTGGCCAGCGGAGAGATCCTTCTTGTGAGGACACCGGAGCAGACTTCCATCACGGGCTACTATTCGCTTCTGAAGGCGCTTGGAAGGCATCCGAGATACTCGGCGGACACCTCACAGATTAAAGTGATTGCGAATAAGGTATTCAATGAGGCGGAAGCGGAGGCGCTGTATGAAAAGTTAGAGGCGGTGGTGAGTCGTTACCTGAAAGTGCCGATCAGCTATCTGGGAATGATACCGCAGGATAGCCAGCTTGAGAAAGCGGTGATGCAGCAGAAGCCGGTATCGCTGGATAATCCGAAGGCGCGGTCTGCGCTTGCCTATGAGGCTATTGCAGCCAGACTGATGAATAAAGAATTAAACAAGAACGTTACAAAACGTGGTATGGCGGCATTTTTCTCTCATATCATATCTAAGAGATAGGAAAATTCCGCTGGAGAGCAGAAGCAGGAGGAAGACGATATGGCAAATCTTTTGGAAAAATATGTGGTTCCGGGCTGCCGCGTAGATCTGCAGGCGATAGATCGTTCCAAGGAAAACAAGAAAGAAAAAGAGAAAGAAAAAGAGAAAAGTGAAGGGCGTAAGACTTATCAGAGTCAGGTGATAGATGTCTTATCCGAGGACAGGATAGAGATCTCTATGCCGATGGAGCAATCCAAGCTGATTCTGTTGCCCGTAGACGGTGAGTTCGATCTGTATTTCTATTCGGATAACGGACTGTATCAGTGCTATGCCAGGATTGTGGATCGCTATAAAAATAATAGTATGTATGTTTTAGTTCTGGATATGATCAGTAATCTGCGTAAGCATCAGCGGAGAGAGTATTATCGGTTCAGTTGCGCGCTGGAGATGAATTCCAGAAAGTTGCAGGACGAAGAGGTAGAACTGGCAAGGAAAATGGAAGATTCATTGATTCCGCAGCTTCCGTTAAAGAGCAGCATTATTGTGGATATCAGCGGAGGCGGACTCAGATTCGTGGCAAATTATGCATATGAGGCACAGAGCCTGATCCTGTGTAAATATTACCTGCTGATCGGCGGAGAGGCGAAGGAATATAATCTGGTCGGCAAAGTCTTAAGCGTGAGAGAGCTGGAGAACCGCAAGGGTGTATTTGAGCACAGGGTGCAGTATGTCAATGTGGACGATGCGGAGAGGGAGGAGATCATCAAGTATATCTTCGACGAAGAACGCAAGACGCTTAGGAAGCAAAAAAGGTGATTACATCAATGAATAATAACATAGATGAGGAGGAATAGCAAAATGAAAAAAATTTTGGTTGTTGACGACTCTGCACTCATGAGAAGGGTACTGTGTGATATAATTAATAGCGATGAACGATTCCAAGTACAGGATCGCGCTGTCAACGGTCTGGAAGCATTAGATCTTTTGAGCCGGAAGTCGTATGACGCAGTAGTATTGGATGTCAATATGCCACAGATGAACGGTTTGGAGCTGCTGAAAGAATTGCAGAAACGTAAGATTTCTGCAAAAGTCATGATGGCGAGTACCGACACGCGGGAGGGCGCCAAGACCACTCTGGATGCACTTGAACTGGGAGCGCTTGATTTTGTCCATAAACCTAACAATGCGATGGACTGCAGAACCGATGTGTTCAAGGATAAGCTGCTTCGTATTCTGGCGGTTGTGGCGGATTCCAAGCCGGTTCAGGTTAAGGTATTCAGCAGGGAAGAGATGAAGACTTCCAAGAAGATGGTCGAGCTGGTAAGCAGACATGCTTCTTCTGTGCCGGGTAATAAAGTTGTAGCGCTGGCTAGTTCCACGGGTGGACCGAAGGCATTGCAGTCAGTGATTCCGCGGTTGCCCAGGAATCTGAAAGCACCGGTAGTTGTTGTGCAGCATATGCCGGCAGGATTTACAGCATCTCTTGCCGAGCGACTGGATACTTTGAGCCAGGTACATGTCAAGGAAGCGGCGGAAGGCGATACACTGGAAGCGGGAACCGTATATATAGCGATGGGAGGCAAGCACTTGAATGTGCAATCGTCCATGGGTAAATACAGCATCCATTATACGGATCAGCCCACCAGAGAGGGTGTCAAACCGTGTGCCAACTATATGTATGAATCCTTGCAGGACAGCAAATATGACCAGATCGTATGCGTCGTGATGACTGGCATGGGAGCCGATGGTACGGAAGGAATCAAACATCTGAAAGCAAAGAAAAAGATCCATGTGATAGCGCAGGAAGCAGGCACGTGTGCGGTATACGGGATGCCTAAGAGCATTGTGACCGCGGGGCTGGCAGACCAGGTCGTGCCGCTTGACCAGATTGCACAGGAAATTATAATGAACGTGGGGGTAAAATAATATGGACGTAAGTCAGTATCTCGAAATTTTCCTTGATGAAACAAATGAACACCTGCAGAATCTGAATACACAGATTCTCTCATTGGAACAGGAACCGGATAATATGGATACGATCAATGAGATCTTCCGTGCCGCACACTCGCTCAAAGGTATGGCGGGTACCATGGGCTATAAGAGAATGCAGAATCTGACGCATGATATGGAGAATGTATTTTCAGAAGTTCGCAACGGCAATATTACCGTGAAGGCAAACATGATCGACGTGCTGTTCCAGTGCCTCGATGCCTTGGAGGAGTATAACGCAAATATCCGCGAGAATGCTGACGAGGGTACGAACGATAATGAACCGTTGATCAAACAGTTGAATGATATATTAAACGGCGGTGACGGCGACGTGGAAGAGGAAGAAGAGACGACGGCCGATCAGAGTGATGGAGAAGCAGCGGCAGCAAGCCCCGCGGTGGATGCCGGAGAGCGGAAATGGCTGTCAATCAACCTCGGAGACACGGAGAAGCACGTGCTTAAGGAGGCTAAGAATCAGGGCAAGAGCGTCTACGGATTGACTGTTAAGGTGCAGGAGTCCTGTATCTTGAAAGCTGCCAGAGCTTTCTTAGTATTTAAAGCGGTCGAGGAGTATGGTGAGATCGTACTGTCCAGCCCTTCGGCCCAGGATATAGAAGACGAAAAATTTGAACTGGATTTCAGCCTGATCGTCATATCGGAGGCTGAGATTGATAAAGTGCTCAGTGCGGCGAAGAGCGTATCTGAGATTGAAGATGCGATCGGAGACGTGCTGGATATCGACCGTGTGGAAGCGGCAGCACCGGCGGCAAAACCTGAGCAGACTCAACAGCCTGCAGAGCAGACTGCTGCACCTGTAGTAGCCGCAGCATCGGCTGCTCCCGCAGCACCGGCGGCAAAACCTGCAGCTAAGGGTAAGAAGAAGGATGAGAAGAAGCCGGCAGCTTCCAAGCCGGTAGTCAACAGAACCGTCAGAGTAGATATTGAGAAGTTGGATACTCTGATGAATCTGGTGAGTGAGTTGATCATTGCGAAGAACTCACTGGTATCTGCGGCGGCTGCTTCCGGCACATCGAGCGCGGCTGTGAACGAGCAGATCGAGTATCTGGAGAATACGACCACATCCCTGCACGAGTCGGTTATGAAGGTTCGAATGGTTCCTATCGAAAGCACGGTGAGCAAGTTCCCGCGTATGGTTCGTGACCTGCAAAAGACTTTAGGCAAGAAAATGGAGTTATATATGTCCGGTGAGGAGACGGAATTGGACCGTACGGTGGTAGATGAGATCGGCGACCCGTTGATGCACCTTTTACGTAACTCGGCAGACCACGGTCTGGAGTCAGCGGAGGTTCGTAAGGAAAGAGGTAAGCCGGAAGTAGGCTCTATCTTCCTGGAGGCATATCAGGACGGTAACAATGTCGTCATCGAAGTCAGGGATGACGGTAACGGTATCGATACCGAAGCTGTCAGGAATAAGGCGATTGAGAAAGGCATTATCACACCTGAGCAGGCTGAGAATATGAGCGAAAAAGAAAGCATCGATCTGTTGTTCCATGCAGGATTCTCTACGGCGAAAGTTGTATCCGACGTATCAGGCAGAGGCGTAGGACTTGATGTCGTAAAATCCAAGATTGAGGCGCGCAGCGGTGAAGTAGAAGTAAAATCTAAGCTGGGTGAGGGAAGCTCCTGGATCATCAGACTGCCTCTGACACTGGCGATCATACAGGCGCTCATGGTAGAGATCGGTGATGAGAAATATGCTATTTCTCTGGGTTCCATACAGACGATCGAAGATATTTCGCCCGATGATGTTGAACTTGTACAGAATAAAGAAGTGATTCAGATCCGCGACAGCGTTATCTCGCTGATCCGCCTGAATGAGATTCTGGATATTGACAGCAAGAAAGATCCTAAAGAAAATCTGGTGGTTGTTGTTGTGAAGAAGGGCGATAAACTGGCCGGTCTGGTTGTGGATGAG
>CAMWMS010000128.1 GCA_947175435.1 uncultured Lachnospiraceae bacterium
AGACAGGCGGAGTGTGCGCTGCGTATGTGCTATGATGACAGGAATTGGATTGCCGTGCGCTATCCTTTCGTGATCGGCAGGGATGATTATACGAACCGCATGCTGTTCTATGTGGAACATGTCATGAAATCGCAGCCCATGTATATCGACAATATTGATGCGCAGATGGGCTATATACGTTCCGATGAGGCGGGAGAGTTTCTGGCTTATCTGGCGGGCATGGATGATATGGCATGCGCTGTTGATCTGTCCGGTGATCATGGGTCTGCAGACCCGACGACACAGTTGTCTGTCAAAGTTGTCAACGGATGTTCCGCCGGTACGATCTCACTTCGGGAGATTATTGACTATGTGGAAAAGAAAACGCACACGCGAGCGGTTCTGGACAGCGCGGGAGACCCTGCGCCCTATAACGGTGAGCCGAGCTACAGTATCAACACGGATCGGGCACAGAAGCTGGGATTTCAGTTTACAAGGCTGCATGACTGGATCTATGAGCTGATTGATTATTATATTGAGATCGTGGAGAAAAAGGAGATCTTCACTCATTTCCTGCCGGAACGGGAGATTCTGTCGGTCAAGCCGCACGGCAGCGGGCATATCAATCATACTTTTCTTGTGGCAACAGAGGACGGGCGTAAGTATATCCTGCAGAAAATCAATACGGAGATCTTCCGCAATACGGATGAACTGATGGAAAATATTGTGAATGTGACCGCCTATCTTCGGGAGAAAATCATTCGATCGGGCGGTGATCCCGAGCGGGAGACTATGACCGTGATTCCGACTGCGACCGGCACATCATACTACACCGATGCGCAGGGACAGGACTGGCGGGTCTATCTCTGCATCGAGCATATAACGACTTTAGACCGGGTGGAGAGGAAAGAAGACTTCTACGAGAACGGCCGCGCTTTCGGTAATTTTCAGGCGATGCTGGCGGACTATCCTGCCGAGACACTGCATGAGACGATTCTGGACTTTCACAATACGCCGAAACGTTATCAGGATTTCGAGCGGGCGGTGGAACAGGATGTGTGCCGCAGAGCGGACAGTGTGGCGGAAGAGATTAATTTTATCAGAGCGCACAGGGATGAGATGTCCGTTCTTACGGATATGCAGAAACGGGGCGAGCTGCCGCTTAGAATTACGCACAATGACACAAAGCTTAACAATATTCTGCTGGATGAGCAGACCCATGCGGCAGTCTGCATCGTGGATCTGGATACGATTATGCCGGGATTGTGCGCCTATGATTTCGGGGATGCGATCCGTTTCGGAGCCAGTACCGCGGCGGAAGATGAGACAGATGTGAGTAAAGTTTCTCTTTCGCTGGAATTATACGAAGCGTATGCCCAAGGCTATCTGGCAGGGTGCGGTACCAGTCTGACGGAGAAAGAGATCGAGACGCTTCCCATGGGCGCTAAGATCATTACGCTGGAGCAAGGGATGCGTTTCCTGACGGACTATTTGCAAGGGGACGTCTATTACCATACGGAGCGTGAGGGACAGAATCTGGACCGCTGTCGGACACAGCTTGCGCTTGTGGCGGATATGGAACGGAAGTGGGAGCAGATGGAGATAAGCTATAAGAAAATTTACAAATAAATATATTTACAATTCCGTCAAAAACATGCTATGATATCAAAAAGCATATTTTCTACAATAACAGATCCGATCCATTCTATATTTCTAAGTTTCAGAAAATCCATGCTTTGAACCCAATCAACATTTTATAAAGCAGGAGAGTCTGGAACAGTTCTCCTGTGCAGGTAATTTATCCCAGATAAGGAGGGATATACCGAAATCGACAAAGGAGGACATTAGATGAGTGAAACAAACACACAACGTAACTATAAGGACACGATATTCCGTATGCTGTTTCGGGAGAAGGAGAATCTGCTCAGTCTTTATAATGCACTGAATCATACAGCATACACGAATGTGGACAATCTTGAGATTACAACACTGGATAATGCGATTTATATGAATTATAAGAATGACATTTCCTTTGTGTTTGATTTTGAATTAATGCTTTATGAGCATCAGTCTACGGTGAATCCCAACATGCCGTTGCGTGACCTGATTTATGTGACCAGAATAATCCAGAACAGGACAAGGGATGAGAATCTGTATGGCAAGTTGTATATTAAAATACCAGCACCTAAGTTTGTGGTATTTTATAACGGAACGGATTTTCAACCGGAACAACAGATATTGCGCTTGTCAGACGCTTATGAGAAGAAACAGGAAGAGCCGGAATTGGAACTGACAGTGACTGTGTATAATATCAACTGGGGACATAATCCTGTACTCTTAGAAGCGTGCCGTCTGTTAAAGGAATATGCGCAATATGTAGAGCAGGTAAGGATATTTGCAAGAGAAGAATCCTTTCCGGAAGCAGTAGAGCATGTAGTAGATTATTGTATTGAGAATGAGATTTTATCGGAGTTCTTGTCTAGGAATCGAGCGGAGGCGATAGCTGTGTGTATATTTGAGTATGATGAAGAGAAGCATATGAAACAAGAGCGGGAAGAGTGGCAGAATATAGGAAGGGAAGAGATACTGGTAAAATCTGTAGAATCGGTGATGGAAAGTTTTTGTGTTGATCTTCAGGAAGCATGCAGAAGTTTAAAGACGACCGTCAGCGAATATGAAAAGGCAAAAGAACATTTGCAATCTATTACCTAATATTATTATGCTTTAGCGCAATAGCGGTTGACAAAATCTATTCCTGCAACTAGAATAAATAAAAAACGTAACTAATTAAGGCAGATCGCAATGATACAGAGCCGAAACAGTTACCATACGATCAGACGTGACGAAGAAGAGAATAGTACGGATAGGAAACGTTTCAGAGAGAGAACCATGGGTGGAAGGTTCTTACGGAAAATATTCGGAACCGGCCTCGGAGTCCTGTGCGATAAGCACAGCGTAACACCGGCGATAACGGTATGAGAAGCAGAGCATGAGAAGACATGTTAATTAGGGTGGTACCGCCGAGATTTCGGTCCCTTACGGGATGGAAACCTTGGCGGTTTTTATATGCAGCCCGCGAAGGAGAAAGGATGGCTTAGCAAATCATGTGCGTGCCGGAATTTCGTAAATGAAACAGTAGGAAAGGAATGAGGAAAAATGGCTGACAAAAAATTAGTAGAAGCGATCACTTCCATGGAAGATGATTTTGCGCAGTGGTACACTGATGTAGTGAAAAAGGCAGAGCTGTTAGACTACACAAGCATCAAGGGGTGCATGGTGTTCAAACCTGCAGGCTATGCGATCTGGGAGCTGATCCAGCAGCAGATGGACGCGATGTTTAAGGCGACAGGGGTACAGAATGTATATCTGCCTATGTTTATTCCAGAAAGCCTTCTGAATAAGGAGAAGGATCATGTGGAGGGATTTGCACCGGAAGTTGCATGGGTGACACACGGTGGCATGCAGCCCCTGCAGGAGAGATTGTGTGTCAGACCTACCTCTGAAACGCTGTTCTGCGATTATTATAAGAATGCGATACAGTCATATCGTGATCTGCCTCAGGTATGCAACCAGTGGTGTTCCGTGGTGCGTTGGGAGAAAGAGACCAGACCTTTTCTTCGGAGCCGTGAATTCTTATGGCAGGAAGGTCATACCGCACATGCAACGGCGGAGGAAGCAGAAGAGAGAACGATACAGATGCTTAATGTGTACGCCGATTTCTGCGAGCAGGTGTTAGCGATCCCTGTGATCAAAGGCCGTAAGACGGACAAGGAAAAATTTGCGGGCGCCACAGCAACTTACACCATTGAGGCATTGATGCATGACGGCAAGGCATTGCAGTCTGGGACCAGCCATAACTTCGGAGACGGTTTTGCCAAGGCATTCGGCATTCAGTTTACGGATAAGGATAATACTTTAAAATATGTACATCAGACTTCGTGGGGTGCGACTACCCGTCTGATCGGTGCGGTTATTATGGTGCACGGTGATAATTCCGGACTTGTTCTGCCTCCCAGAATCGCACCTACCCAGATCATGATTATTCCGATTCAGCAGAAGAAAGAGGGCGTGCTCGATAAAGCTTATGAGTTAAAGGATAAGTTAAGTAACTTCCGCGTGAAAGTAGATGATGCGGATAAGAGTCCCGGCTGGAAATTCTCTGAGCAGGAGATGCGCGGTATTCCCATCCGTGTGGAGATCGGGCCTAAGGATATTGAGGCGAACAAGTGCGTGATCTGCCGTCGTGATACGAGGGAGAAGATAGAAGTTTCTCTGGATGAACTGGAAGTTAAGGTGGGAGAAATTCTTGACAAAATGCAGACGGAAATGCTGGAGCGCGCAAGAGTACACAGAGATGAGCATACTTATGTGGCTAAGGATATGGATGAGTTCCGCAAGCTGTTTACGGAGAAGTCCGGTTTCGTCAAGGCGATGTGGTGCGGAGAGCAGGACTGCGAGGATAAGATCAAAGAAGAACTTGCCGTTACAAGCCGCTGTATGCCTTTTGAACAGGAAAACATCGGTGATGTATGCGTATGCTGTGGCAAACCTGCTAAGAAAATGGTTTATTGGGGTAGGGCATATTAGAAATAAACTGTCGCAATGGTATTGAAAGGTTTCGATATAAAATTGAAATAAGAGATGTACTCATTGTATAATGATACCATATAAAGGCAGGAACCGATTGGTTGTCAGAAAAATAAAAAAGAGAGAGGGTAAAGCAATGAATGTATTAGTTATTAACTGTGGTTCATCTTCCTTAAAATATCAGCTGATCAACAGCGATACAGAGGAGGTGCTTGCAAAGGGACTGTGTGAAAGAATTGGCATTGATGGCAGCGCTATTGTCCATCAACCGGCAGGCGGACAAAAAGTAAAGACAGAGGCAGATATGCCGAATCATACAGCAGCAGTACAGCTTGTGATTGAGAAGCTGACCGATCCGCAAGTGGGTGTGATAAAGTCTCTTGACGAGATTGACGCGGTAGGACATCGTATCGTCCATGGCGGAGAGAAGTTTGCAACATCTGTTGTGCTGAACGATGAAGTGTTGGCAGTGATCGAACAGTGTAATGATCTGGCGCCGCTTCATAATCCGGCGAATTTGATTGGTATCAATTCCTGTAAGGAGATCATGCCGAATGTGCCGATGGTCGGTGTGTTTGATACGGCATTTCACCAGACTATGCCGAAGAAGGCATATCTGTACGGACTGCCCCTGTCCTATTACGAGAAATACAAGGTGCGCCGTTACGGGTTCCACGGTACAAGCCATGATTTTGTATCTAAACGTGCGGCACAGATTTTAGGAAAAGATATTAAGGATTTGAAAATCATTGTGTGTCATCTGGGTAACGGCGCTTCCGTATCCGCAGTAAAATATGGTGAGTCCGTAGATACTTCCATGGGGCTTACGCCACTGGAAGGTTTGATCATGGGAACCCGTTCAGGAGATATAGATCCCGCGATCATTACATTTATTGCCGAAAAAGAGGGAATCAGCGCGGCGGAGGTCATTAATATCTGCAATAAGAAATCCGGTGTACTCGGTCTGTCTGGCGGCGTTTCCAGCGATTTCCGTGATCTGGCAGAGGCAGAAGCGCAGGGAAATGAGGCGGCCAAGACTGCATTGGAAACATTTGCTTACCGGGTAGCGAAGTATATTGGCGCGTACGCCGCGGCGATGAGCGGAGTAGACGTTATCGTGTTTACTGCCGGAGTGGGTGAGAACAATGCTGCCGCAAGGGTGCAGATCGGGGAATATATCAGTTTCCTCGGAACGAATATTAACCCGGAGAAGAATCAGATTCAGGGTGAAGAAGTGATTCTCTCTGATGAGGATGCAAAAGTCACTACGATGGTGATCCCCACCAATGAAGAGCTTGCCATTGCAAGAGAGACCGTGAGGCTGGTGGAGGCATAAAGTTTGAGTGATGAAGAATGACAGATATGGGGTGTGGCGGTTGCCATGCCCTATATCTTATTTCATAGGAAATTTCTACGTACATGCACGAGTTCGCGAAGCGAAGCTCAATTTTTTATGCTAAAGGAAATTACTCGGATTGCCACGAGTTTGTGACGCGCAAGCGAACAAATCTCGCAAACGAGCTCTGCTCGTTTTTTTATAAAGATAAAGAGGTACTGACATGGGAATGACTGCATTGAATGTGAAGAAATACCGGAAATTCTATGTTTTTTCTTTAATAGGTATTATGCTGGCGGCTTTTTATCCAATATACATGGGTGCTCTGGTTGCGGTTGAAATGGTGAGAAATGGAGCTGTTCCGCTGGAAAGCTATCCCAAATATGTCATTCCTTATACACCGATTGCAATAGCCCTTATACTGGGAGTACTGATGATGCCCGCTTTTCAAAGGCTGTTTAAAAAGCTCTATTTCTTTTGCGGTGCAGTTTTTCGCTGGGAATATCTTTCGTGGCTGAAAGGTTGATGGAGACAAAAGTACTAGTGCAGTCGAAAGGAGCCGTTTCCCTTGAAAGCTGGCAGATGTCATTGTGTTATGTCCCGCCAGAGCAGTATCAAACCAGAACCTGGGAAGCAGTAGATGTTTTGCTGGGAGGATACAGTCCTGCTTTCAAGCTCCATTTTTACCTGATTTCGGTGGTTCTTATTGTGTCCATACTTAATTGTTTTTATGGCTTTGCCCAAATGATTTGTTATGAAGATTACGCGAGGAAAAAAGCATTGACGATTCAAACCGTTACAAGTCTTGCTTTTCTCGGAATGTGCATATGGGCTTGCTTTACGTCCTTTTATCGCACGGGCGAGATTACTGTTTCTGCTGTATCGGCGGTGTTGATGGCTACATTCTTTGCCTTGTTGGGTGTTACGACGGGTGTTTTTGTCAGTTCATTTACACTGGGGAAGAATAGCAGGATGTCAATATTGGTTCCGGCAGTCATATCGATTTTAACAACACTCGCCATGTATATTGGTGAAATGATTCTTTTGAACGGAAACTTATATCAATATGGATCAGAGTTCTTTTTTGATGAAATCGGAGAGCTTGTCTTTGCCCCTGTTGATTTGCTGATCATACTTATTTCCGGAGGTATTACAGCGCTGATATGTAAGGCTGTTAATCGGAAGAAAGATTAACTGGCAGACAAAACAAGATAAAGAACTGATTGCAGGGAATGACTTTTTGGGTATAATTAACATGAATGAGTTTAAGGGAAAAGCCCGTCATGCGAGATGGATTTAAAGAAAAAGAATGTAGGTTTTGATTAAAGGAGACGTTATGAGTAAGCGTGGAAAGAAAAAGAAGAAAGGCATGGGAATTGTCATCTTCTTAAGCCTTGTGATAGTAGTGTGTGCAGTTATTCTGATCGGGCTGGTGCGGGGAAACTTGGCAGATGGGATCAAATCTGCAGTGACTGAGAAGGTGACAGAGCAGGTCATGGAACAGGCATTCCAAAAGGCACTAGAGAGTGCGGGAGATCCGCAGGCGGCCGCTAAGGCGAAAGAGATCGTCAATAACATGGACGAATCGGATAAGAAGGAAGCCGAGGCGATTATTGAGAAATATGCCGACGGTGACACGATATCCGATGTCATGGATATTGTAGGAGATGGTGTCAACAGTGAGTCGATTTCCCGGGTGCAGGAATATCTACAGAACAGTGTGTCTGATGAGGATATAGATAAGCTGCAGGAATTGTATGAGAAATATAAGGATGAGATAAATTAATAACCATTTATCAGTATCCATATGTGTTAAATCTTTAAATTAATATAGTGTATCAGCCGTCACTATTTTTGGATGTGGAGGCTGCTTTGGCTAAAAGATATAAAAGAAAAAAGAAGATTATTTACGAAGAATATAAGACAGAAGCCGACTGAACTTATAAAACGGAGACTTGTATGTATATAAAATTAATACAGCCCAAAATGATAAAACGTCCCATGGACACAGATCTTAAACTTCATATGGCTCCTCCGCTGGGGTTATTAACAATTGTAAATCTGTTTAGAAAAGAACATGTAGTTTCATTGGAAAACGAGAACATACAAAGTATCAATTACACTGATAATCCTGACATAGTTGGAATCTCCGTTACCGTTGATACGTTACCGGGTGCTATAAGAATTGCGAAGAAATTTCGTGATATGGGGATCATTGTCGTGGCAGGAGGAATACATATAACAACTGCGTATGATACCATTCCGAAAGATGTTTTTGATGTATTATGTATAGGGGCGGCGGAAGGGACGTGGCCCGATATTATAAAAGATTTTGAAAAAGGAACCTTAAAATCAGTTTATAAATGTCATAAAGATTTCAATGGGAAGGATATCGTACCGCCGGCATATGATTTTCTGACGGAAGACCAATATTTATATTGTAATGTGATTCATACAAGCAGAGGCTGTCCGTTCCGATGTGATTTTTGTTATAACAGCGCCGGCAGGCGAATGTATGTGAACCGCGATATTGAGGCTGTCTTACAGGATATAAAAGCGGTCAATTCGAAACATATTATGTTTATTGATGACAATTTTGCCGGAAATCAGGCGTGGCTTAGAGATTTATTAAACAAACTTATACCCATGGATATCAAGTGGAACGCTGCCGTTTCCCTAAACGCTTTATGTGACGCTGATATGCTTGATTTAATGAAGCGTAGCGGATGCCAAGGACTGTTTGTCGGGTTTGAAAGTATACAGGAGGATTCGATTAATAATGTCCACAAAATACAAAATAACATAGAAATATATGAGAAAGCAGTTAAAATGGCGCATGACAGGGGAATTATGATC
>CAMWMS010000129.1 GCA_947175435.1 uncultured Lachnospiraceae bacterium
CCACTATCTACAGCCCTGTCGTTATCTGCTGATACCCTATCCGGTAACTTACGACTTATTTCTGCTCCATCTCAAATATCAGAGTTTCCTCAGCTGCCTGCAATTCCTTTTCAATATCACCATCTGAGTAAATAATATTGGTAATCGCATTGACCACATCATGCCGCGCGTTCTGGAAATAAACTCCTACATAGCATTCCGGAACGGATGCCGAATAGGTTGTGATGATGGAAAATACCGGCTGGTTATTATAAAACGCTACCGGTTCAGAGTATTTTTCACTCTCCGCAGCAGGCAGCCATGTGGAGATTGCACCCGTTGTCAGGATCTCATCGTACAACTCTGTACTGCCGCCAAAAGTCGTTTTAAAGAAGTCCACTGCCAATTCGGGATTCGCGCACTTGGACGTGATTGCCCAGCTTGAACCACCTTGACTGGAATAGTTAGTTGCCGATGCAATACCGTCTAATTTAGGAAGATTAGTGATCTCCCACAATCCGCTCTGGTCTTCTGCCGCCTGTATCGATGCCATGATCCAGCAGCCGTTCATTGCTCCTGCAATTCTTCCCGTATTCATGCCGCCGATATATGTATCCCATCCGGTCTCCTCTGTGTAAACACCGGTCTTCACCATTTCAGCGTAAGTTTCTACTACTGCTCTGACGATCTCATTTGATACAATATTAGGGTCTCCGTTTTCCGTAAAGAAAGAACCTCCTGCTGACTGCAGCATAACCGTGATCTGATTATAAGCACTCATACCGTTTAAAAGAGAACATCCTGTTTTATCCAACACAACTTTTGCCTTCTCGATCCACTCACCCCATGTAATGTCTGTGAAATCGTCAATGGTAAATCCTGCCTGTTCCAGAATATCTGTCCGGTAACATGCGATTGCCGTACCACTATCGAAAGGAATGCCGTAGTGTTTGCCGTCTATCGTGGAAAACCCGACTTTACCTGGTGAAAATTCATCATAATTAAATCCATAATCTGTCAAATCCAGGAAAACATCCGGATAGCTTGTCACATTCACTTGAAATGTCCCGTCATCAAATAACATGATATCCGGCAATACGCCGTATTCTCCGGAAGTCGTTGCCGTTGCCATTTTCGTAGAAATATCCTCTGCGTTCGTCTCTATGATATCAAGCTTAAAATTCGGATGTTCCCGCTGATAAATGGATTCTGCAACTCTCAATGCGTTGATATTGTAAGCAGGGTCCCAGCACCACACTGTCAGCGTCTCGCTTTCTGCAGATGACCCATCGGTAACCTCCGCTCCGCTGCTATCATCCGCCGTATCAGCATCCGCCGAACCACCAGCTGTCTGGTTGTCTGCTGCCGCTGTCTGATCCGCATTCTGACTGTCACCCGATTTACCACATCCGGTTAAAAGTGATGCGGTCAGTAAACCGCTTAAAACTAATGCCATTATTCTTTTCTTCATTATTTTTCCTCCTCCAATATTGTTGTGTCCGTATTTTCTCTGTTAACATGAGCATTCCGCATTCTTACTGTATACAATCCTTATATGCGCTCAGTGCGTTCGTAAACTGTAAAGTATGTTCATCTACCAGTCTCGCCGCTCCAAGCGGGTATTTATCCGGCAGAAGCGCCGCTCCCACCTCCGGCTCCCAATATACTACACCAAGCCCTATGCCGTCGGGGAGTTTTCTTAATGCTTCCACCGTATTGATGATCAATTGGTAAGTCAACTCTGCATCTTCCTCCGGTCCGCCCACCTCGCAGATCATGATCGGCTTGGGATACTTCTTCTCATACCGTTGCAAATGCCCCAAAAGATACTCTGTACTCTGTTCCACTTTAAACCAATACGGGTAGTGAGAAAATCCCATAACATCTGTTTTACCGCCTGATTGAAAGAAATTATCCAGAAACGGCTCACACCAGTCTTCCCTGTACGGTCCCGCAAGATGTGTGATAACTTTACAATTAGGACAGCACTCTTTGACCGCGTCGTAACCTGCGTTCAGAAATTCCACCAGATTCTTCGGATTCTCTTTCAATCCTCCGTATGGAAGCAATATTCCCGGATTAATTTCATTCCCGACCTGCACCCATTCCGGATATATATCATTTCCCGCAAGCAGCGTCAGCATTTCCTTTGTGTGGGCATATACCCTCCCTTTTAAACCCTCAATATCTTCATCTTTCCATTCTTCTGGGATATCCTGATAAATGGGATCAGCAAAATGATCACTGTAATGAAAGTCTATCATTAACTGCATATCCATGGCCTTGGCTCTTTTTGCCATTTCCAAAACGCTGTCCGCATCCGCAAAACCGAGCATACATACTGTTCCGTCTTTTTTTTGCCAGAATGCCTCCTTCGGCGGATTCACAAATACACGGAGCCTCACTGTATTTGCTCCCATGTTCTTTACTGCCTGCAACGGATCGATCTGATTCCCGTCATCATCAATCCATCTGATTCCGCGCGATTCTAACTGACTGACCCAGCCCAAATCTGCGCCTAATACCATCGTATCTCTCACGTCCTCCTCCTTTTCTGCTTTACCTTTTCCATAATTATGGTTATAATTGACTTGTTTGTATACATTATTGTATTCTTATTGTCCAATATGTACAATGTCACAATGGATTCTGACAGGTTTATTTTGTATCATATTCGTGCATTATTTTTTCAAACTACAATATTGTATCGGATAAAATCAAAAAACTATATTAACTTTATTTCAGAAGGGAATTTTCATGAATATTTATAAAGATTTGATGGCAAGCAAGAAGATTGTTTCAGACAACTACTATTCCGAGGACAACGCCAGCTCTCCTATTGAAATCCGCAATGCTTCCAGTCAATTCAGTTCCTTCTTTCAACTAAACGCACCTTTTCAGGTAACATATCAGTTCTGCAGCGGAACAGCAACGGAAGATTATCTAAATACATTTACATTATCCGGCAGTGATTCCAATTTTTCACATGAGACAATGATGTTTCATAACTATCGATTTATGAAACACGCTCCCCATTTTCATGATTATTTTGAAATCATGCTTGTCTTAGAGGGCACCGTACTCCAACGCATTGAGAGCAAAGACTATCTCTACACCACCGGCTCCTGCTGTTTGATTAACCGCAGCTTATGTCACATAGAGACATTTAATTCTGCTTCCAGAATACTGTTTATCGGTCTGTCGGTAGAATTTATTGAAGAACTTTTCAACTCCTGCAAGTCAGCATATTTCGGAAAAGAAAATGAGATTATTGAAAGCGAATTGTATCATTTTATTATGTCAGATATCAGCTCACCCGGGCGAAAATCCTATCTGGACTTTATTCCCGCCTGGCAGAATCAGTCCAATAATTCCAACTTGCACAATCTGACGGAGAAATTGATCAATACGATCCTGTTTCCAGAATTTGGTTCTACATATCAGTTCAAAGCCATTATCTGCCGGCTGCTGCAATATCTGTCCACATCATCCAACTATCACTGTACCTGTGTGGAATTAAATCGTGACAACGACTTCCTGCTCTTTGCCCGCATTACTCATCTGCTGGAAGAAAATGACGGTCGTGTCAGTCGTACCGAATTAGAACGGTCACTGAATTACAGCGGCAATTACCTAAACCGAATCACAAATAAATACACCGGCATGTGTCTGTTTGATTACGGCATGACCTTTTGTCTCAAAAAAGCGGAAGACTGTCTTGCCGGCACAAATGAACCCGTATCAAGTATCGCAGCCAAGCTGGGCTTTTCTAACAGGACACATTTCTATACATTATTTAAGGAAAAATACGGGATGACTCCGAACGAATATCGGAAGGAATGCAAAGAACGAACAGCACAGTCAAAAGGGGATACCGCCTAAGCAATATCCCCTTCTTCATCTTATAAAAATCTTTCATCTATTCTCAAATTCTTACAGATACTTCTTCAGCACATCCACCTTGTCAAGTTTCTCCCAAGGCAGATCCAGATCATTACGTCCAAAATGTCCGTAAGCCGCTGTCTGCTTGTAGATCGGACGGCGAAGGTCAAGCATCTTGATGATTCCCGCCGGGCGAAGGTCGAAGTTCTCACGAACGATGTCTACCAGTTTCTCATCAGATACCTTACCTGTACCAAAAGCATCTACCATGATAGAAGTAGGCTGTGCAACACCGATCGCATAGGACAACTGAATCTCGCACTTGTCGGCAAGTCCTGCCGCTACAATATTCTTAGCCACATAACGTGCTGCGTAAGCCGCGGAACGGTCAACCTTCGTGCAGTCCTTACCAGAGAAAGCGCCGCCGCCGTGACGCGCATAGCCGCCGTATGTATCTACGATGATCTTACGGCCTGTAAGTCCTGCATCGCCGTGAGGTCCGCCGATTACGAAACGTCCTGTCGGATTGATAAAGAACTTGGTATTGTCATCGATCAGTTCCTTCGGAAGGATCGGGTCAAATACATATTTCTTGATGTCTGCATGAATCTGCTCCTGTGTCACATCGGCGTCATGCTGCGTGGATAATACAACCGCTTCCAGTCTTACCGGCTTGCCTGCTTCGTCATACTCTACGGACACCTGGCTCTTGCCGTCCGGTCTTAAATAGGTAAGTGTGCCGTCCTTACGCACCTTCGTAAGCTGTAATGCCAGTTTGTGTGCCAGTGAGATCGGATAAGGCATATACTCCTCTGTCTCGTTCGTAGCATATCCGAACATCATTCCCTGATCACCTGCGCCGATGGCCTCGATCTCGGCATCAGACATCTTATTTTCTTTTGCTTCCAGAGCCTTGTCCACACCCATTGCAATATCGGAGGACTGCTCGTCGATCGCTACCAGCACGGCACAGGTGTTGCCGTCAAATCCGTATTCGGACTTGGTATAGCCAATTTCCTTCACGGTTTCACGTACAATTTTCTGCATATCAACGTATGCATTCGTGGTGATCTCTCCCGTTACCAACACGAATCCTGTGCAGACCGCAGTCTCGCAGGCAACACGGCTCATCGGATCTTTCGCCATGCACGCATCCAAGATGGCATCGGAGATGGCGTCGCAGACTTTGTCGGGATGTCCTTCAGTTACTGATTCTGAGGTAAATAATCTCTTTTCCATGTTTATTCTCCTTTTCTTTAGGTTTTTGTGAATTGCTGAATAAGCAGACTCGGAATGTTCCATTCCTCGTTCGCGTTGCTCGTCATAAGTCCCGATCATCAATCTTACATGCAAGCATGACGCTTGATAATCAGTCCTTCTGACTCTGCTTATTCTCGCAAAAAATCCGCTTATCTAAATAAGCGGACCTGACAGTCGATAATCAAATCCTCTTATTGTTCGAGCTGCCATATGACAGTATTTTCGCTCAGGTTGGCACCTTCCTTCGCAGGGGTTGCCGTGGCTTCACAGATCCTATGTATCTCCACCACTCTGAATAAGAGAAAACATCACAATATGGAATTTTCATATCTGTACATAACATACACCCATATAGAGTATATGTCAAGTAGTTAGCCGACCTTCAGCTTAAACTTCTGCATATCCCTCTGGGTCTCGACCTTTTCAATCTGGGCACCCAAGCCCTGCAGCTTCAGATGGAAATCCTCGTAGCCGCGCTCGATATACTTAATCTCATCTATGGTCGTGATCCCTTCTGCCGCCAGTGCCGCAATCACAAGCGCCGCACCTGCCCTCAGATCCGGAGCTGTAATACTTGCACCAGTATATTGCTTGACACCGTCTATGATCGCCGTATTACCTTCGACCTTGATATTAGCTCCCATACGGGTCAGCTCATCTACATATTTGAATCGGTTTTCAAATATACTCTCCGTAACGATACTTGTCCCACCGGATAGTCCCAGCGTCACTGTGATCTGCGGCTGCATATCCGTCGGAAAGCCGGGATAAGGCAAGGTCTTCACATGCGTATGTCCAAGTGGTTTCGATGCCACCACGCGGACCGCGTCATCAGACTCCTCCACTTCGCAGCCAATCTCTAACAGTTTGGCGCTGATCGACTCCAAATGCTTTGGAATCACATTCTTCACCGTCACATCGCCCTTAGTCACCGCTGCCGCAAACATGAAAGTTCCCGCCTCAATCTGATCGGGAATGATGACGTACTCCGTACCGTGCAGTTTCTCCACGCCTCTGATTCTGATCACATCCGTACCGGCGCCCTTAATATTCGCGCCCATACTGTTCAGAAAATTTGCAAGATCCACCACATGCGGCTCTTTCGCCGCATTTTCAATTACGGTCTGTCCATGCGCCATAACGGCCGCCATCATCACATTCATGGTCGCGCCCACCGTCACGACATCCATATAGACATGATTGCCGACTAATTTCTCCGTCTCTGTGATGATCAGACCATGCTCGATCCTCACATTGGCTCCCAGTGCACGAAAGCCTTTAATATGCTGGTCGATCGGCCGAAGCCCGATGTTACAGCCGCCCGGAAGTGCAACTTCTGCCTTCTTATATTTACCTAATAACGCACCCAGCAGATAGTAGGATGCCCTAATTTTCTTGATAAAATCGTCTTCAATCACCAGATCATTGATCTGTGACGCATTGATCTTAACCGTATGTCTGTCCATTCTCTGAATGATCACACCGATGCTCTCCATCGCCTGCATCAGCACATTCGTGTCCCTGACATCCGGCACGTTCTCTATCACCACGGTTTCATCCGTCATAACAGCCGCAGCAAGAATAGCCAGAGCCGCATTCTTGGCCCCGCCGATCTCCACTTCGCCGACTAACGGATTCCCACCTTTAATCGCATATTGTTCCATAATTGTCCCCTGTATATTAAACGAAATAAAATCAAAATTAAAGTTAAATACAAAATATTTTAATCACTTATTAAAACATATTCAAAAAATCATCAAACAATTAAATAACAGTATACCATATTTTACATATTTGTAAACGGGAACCTTTGTTTGCCGTTGTCATTCATTCTCATCGATCCGCGCCATAGATCCATGCGAAGTGTAAGCCCGACCTTAATTAAGGTAATTAAGCGGATTCACCTGACTTCCATTGATCAATATTTCAAAGTGCACATGGGGTCCCGTACTCACGCCGGTATTACCGCTCAGCGCAATCTTCTGTCCTTGGCTGACAGTCTGCCCCTGTGATACCAATACCTTGCTTAAGTGACCGTATCTGGTCTGTCTGCCATCCGCGTGATTAATATATACCACATAGCCGTATCCTCTGCCCCATCCCGCTTTCGCAACGGTTCCTGCAGAAGATGCCATGACTGCCGTACCTACAGGCGTAGCCCAGTCTATTCCCTTATGATTACTGCTTGCCCCTCTCGTAGGCGCCTTACGTCTGCCGAAGCCGGAGGTCTGACGCCCGCCGGAAATCGGTTTGATGTAAGTCGGCGGAATCTTCGTTCCCCGCTCCACGATCTTCGGAACCGCTTCATAAGTGATCTCTTCTTTTAAAATATCCCTGACTACTTCCTCTTTATTACGGTAAGAGACATTCGCCACAACTTTGCGGTGTCCTGCGGAAGGCTCCTGCAGAGTCTGCGTCTGATTTGTGTACCAGTCATCATTATCTACATATATAATATCCGCCTCATAATCTTCCTCATAGTATACTTCTTCCGTACGTTCTACCGAAAGTTCCGGCTCCGGCACGGTGACGATCAGCTCGTCCCCCACGCGGATCATGGAATTTTCATTCTCTATCGTTTCGTTCATCGCAATAAGATCCGCCAGCGGGATTTCATTCTTCTCCGCGATCTGAGACAGGGTATCTCCGGAAACCACCTCGTAGATCTGTTCCTTCTCCTGCTCTTTCGTCACTTCTTCTATCGCCTGACTTAAAGACGTGATCTCATCATCCTGCAGATAAGACTCCACTACCTCCACTGTATCACCGAATTGCAAAGACTTAAGCCCGAGCTCATAATCAGAAAAATCTTTTTCCACTGCCGGCTCAACATCCGCAAACATCGCATCCAGCTCTGCGTTGATTCCCACGCTGGTCATGACTTCCTCCGCAGCCTTTTCCTCTTCCTTCTGCTCGCTGGCGGAATAGATCTGCGTCGTCAGAACATTAAGTTCTCTGTTACCGTCGAGCACCAGATCCACATAATATTCATTTTCGCTGTCATATTTGTTAATTGATGCCTGCAACAGCGCCAACACTTCCTCCGTACTGGATAAGTTGACGGTGTACTCGTTAATCTTAACCGTATAAGAGCGATTCAGTGTCTCCTTAACGCTGTTCTTTAACACGGATGTCATATTTAAAGTTATGACACCCGTGTCGTCAATAGCGCCCCAAAGCACCTCTTGCCCCTCATAACTCATTTCACTGTCCGCAAGCACTAATTCATCACTCGTTCCCGCAAGTCTCTTACGCGCTGCAATCAGACAGTCCTCCGCCTGCTCCGGATCGCCCACGATCCCTACCTGCGTGCCGTTTAAATATACCGTGAAGATGTTGTCGCCTGTACTTTCTAATTTCTGATAACTCGGAAAAAAGAATACAGCGGCAACGATTGCAAGTACCGCAATCTTAATATATGCAATTTTCATCTTTTTATAATATCTACTGAACTTTTTCATCATCTTTATTTTAAAACCATTTATCCGTATGCCGGTTGGTATGTTTTGGTAACTTCTATCTGTATCAGGTAATGATTATATCCAAACAATAATTCATTTTTAACAAAAACGTAACATTATATATTCTAGCAG
>CAMWMS010000130.1 GCA_947175435.1 uncultured Lachnospiraceae bacterium
AGTTTCATTGGTGGTCGGCGTGGCAAGCGGAGTGCTCCTGATCATTAGCGGAGCCAAGCTTTTGGCAGGAAGAAGCAAGATTTTATTCTGAAAAGAAGAACTAAGGACAAATGGGTGTTTTCGGGATGGACGAAGATACCCATTTCCATCTTTCTGAGCGCTGCGGGCTTATAATCGAGCAAAGCTCGATTTTTTATAAGGGCAGCCGGGCAGATGGATGTAAGGGGTAATTATGTCAAAGAAAAACAGTTACATGTTTACGAATAAACAGCATACACAGAAGGGCATCATGTCCACGATTCTGGGAGTGATCTCGCTTATAACGCTGGCTTATACCATCATAATGAGTTATCTTAAGTCAGGAAATATTCCCAGACAGTACGGCGCGGCGGCGATGTTAGTCATGATCTTTGCTTTTGTGGGGATAATGCTGGGAGTGATTTCCAAGACGGAGAAGGATAAATTCTATTTTTTTGCTTATTTGGGTATTACGCTCAATGTGCTGGTGCTTGTCGTGATCAGTGTGATCCTGTATGCCGGCGCTTATTTATAAGAAAGAAATGAGGATGATATGATGGAAGACATTTATATTTCGGAAGCGGACAGAGAAGATTTGGAAAGGGAGCGGTATGCGCTGGCAGTGGAGCGGATCAGGGAAATACCGAACGAGTCAATCTGCGAGGCAAAAGAACAGGCATATTTCGGTCGTATGGCTGAGTTTGTACTGTTGGCGGATCGTGCATGGAATATTGTGGAGAGCGGCAGATTGCGGCAGATGAGTCTGGAAGAACTGCAGGATTTCAACAGGGAACTATATGCCGATATTTTACCGGAGCATTATGACACCAGCTACGGCAATCCGGATTATGCGGTGGATTGTCTGGGTGAGTCAATAGGAAAAATGTTTTCCTTTCTCTACGCGGAACTGCGGGGGATGATCCCGGCCGCGTTTGAGCAGAACCGGTTCAATATGGTGATACGGGCGGAGTTGCTCTTAGAAGTCTATCAGGCGTTTGTGGGTGAAGAGCAGGAACAGGACGGAATGCCGAAGCCGGAAGTACTACAGCAGATTCTGTACTGGTATGTGAGTGATTATTATGAACCGGCGTCGCTGGAACGGACGGCGGGAATGCTGTGTCCGGACAAGGACTTTGCATATCGCATCGTGATGGAGAGCGATCTGTCTGATCTGCGGTATCTCTATTATTACGGGGAATATGTCACGGACAATGAACTGAAAACTGCCGCCCATCTGAATGAGATGCCGGCTGAGAGAGTGAAGCTGTTGGCTGACACATACACGGAGGGATATCGTATCGGATTTCAGGTCGGCAATAAGGATATCTCTATCAAGAAAACGGTGAATATCCGCTATGCGCTTGGATTTGAGCGGATGATCCGGGAGGCTGTCCTTAATTTTGACCGAATCGGTCTACAAACCACGATCTATCGCGCGGGCACAAACATTTTCCAGGGCAGAAGCGTAGATAAGAACGGCTTCTTCGGCGCAAATCCGAATAAACAGTTTGATTATGACCACAAGGAAGATCAGGCGCTGGTGCTGGATAAGCAGCTGGCGGAGCGGAAGCTTAACTGCATGAAGAATGCCTATGAGCAGTATCGGGCACAGGCAGCAGTGTTCGGCGGTCCCGCGGTGGCGGAGATTTTCGGCGAGAAACCTTTCGTGCCGCAGACAAAGAAGACAGCATACAGACTGACGCCGAAGCAGCAGAAACTTTCCGTAGAGTATGCGGTCAAGGCAGGGGCATTGCAGAATGAATATATTCCCGGCGAGGAGAGAAGCTTTACGATCATCGCCTTTCCCGTGCCGGACATCGGAGAGCAGTATGAGGAGATCTTCGATGACATCGTGCGCATCAATACATTGGATTATAAATTGTATCAGGGAATCCAGCAGAAGATCATAGACGCGTTGGATCTCGGATTGACTGTACGAGTCGTTGGGTGCGGGGACAACAGGACGGATATGACGATCCGTCTGCACAGTCTGGCAGATCCCGACCGGGAGACGAACTTCGAGAACTGTGTGGCGGATGTGAATATTCCGGTGGGCGAGGTCTTCACCTCCCCGATGTTGACCGGTACGGACGGTACTCTTCACGTGACGAGAGTCTTCCTGAACGGACTGGAATATAAGGATATATGGCTGAAGTTCACAGACGGTATGGTGACCGATTATGGCTGTGCCAATTTCCCGACAGAGGATGAAAATCGTAAATATATCAAAGATAATGTGCTGTTTCACCACGATACGCTTCCATTGGGTGAATTTGCCATCGGCACCAATACTACCGCTTATGTGGTGGCGCGTAAGTACGGGATAGAGGATAAGATGCCGATTCTGATCGCCGAGAAGACGGGACCGCATTTTGCGGTGGGGGATACCTGCTATTCCCATGCGGAGAATGTACGGGTGTATAATCCGGACGGCAAGGAGATCATTGCGAAGGATAACGAAGTGTCAGTTTTACGTGACACGGATGTCAACAAGGCATACTTCCAGTGTCACACGGATATTACGATACCTTATGATGAGCTGGGAGAGTTGTCAGTGTTGACCGAATCGGGAGAGGCGATTTTGATTATCCGGGACGGTCAATTCGTTCTGGAGGGGTGTGAGGAGCTGAACCGTGCTTTCGAAGGACAGGAGGCATAGCCAAATACCTAGCGCAGAGGGAAGTTAATTTCTTAAGGAGCCCCTTAAAAAGCGTCAGTGCTTAACGAGGTCATGAGTTGCGAAGCAACTCACGAGTTTAGCAGCTGTTACGCTTTTTACGGAGCGGGAGCGCGGCTCCGTAGAAATTAACTTTCATCTGCGCGGTCGTGAACAATAACAGCGAATAAGATATAGACTTATTTCAGTATAAAAGATAGTTGCGCTCTGACGGAAAAAATAGTACACTAATTATGGGTATTAATCCGCGTTGCCACAAGATGTTGTGGTAGAGGAAGCTAAGGAGGAAATGACAGATGGCACAGGTAGGTATTGTGATGGGCAGTGATTCCGATATGCCCATTATGGCTAAGGCGGCAGATATACTGGAAGATCTCGGCATATCTTACGAGATGTCGATTATTTCGGCCCACAGAGAACCGGATGTGTTCTACGAGTACGCGAAGAGTGCGGAGAGTAAAGGGTTCAAGGTGATCATCGCAGGCGCCGGTAAGGCGGCACATCTGCCCGGTATGTGCGCTGCGATCTTTCCGATGCCGGTGATCGGTGTTCCCATGAAGACTTCCGATCTGGGCGGGGTGGATTCCCTGTATTCCATCGTGCAGATGCCCTCCGGTATACCGGTAGCCACGGTGGCCATCAACGGCGGACAGAATGCGGGTATTCTGGCGGCGAAGATTCTTGCCACATCTGACCCGGCACTATTGCAGAGACTGAAAGATTATACGCAGAGCCTGAAAGCAGGTGTGCAGAAGAAAGACGCGAAGCTGCAGGAAGTGGGATACAGAAATTATATGGCGGACTAAATTATAGAAATACAATGGAGGTAAGACATGGATTACAAGACAGCGGGTGTCGATATTGAAGCCGGTTATCGGTCGGTAGAATTAATGAAGAAACACGTAAAGGAAACAATGAGACCGGAAGTGTTGGGCGGACTGGGCGGCTTTTCGGGTGCATTCTCCATGGACAAGATCAAGCAGATGGAACATCCTGTGCTCTTGTCGGGGACGGACGGCGTCGGCACGAAGATAAAGCTGGCTTTTCTTATGGATCGGCACGACACGGTGGGAATCGACTGTGTGGCTATGTGCGTCAATGATGTAGTGTGCGCGGGCGGAGAACCGCTGTTTTTCCTCGATTATATTGCATGCGGCAAGAATTATCCGGAGAAGATTGCGTCCATAGTCAGCGGTGTTGCCGAGGGGTGTAAGCAGGCAGGGGCGGCGTTAATCGGCGGCGAGACGGCGGAACACCCGGGACTGATGCCGGAGGATGAGTATGATCTGGCCGGTTTTGCAGTGGGCGTGGTGGATGAGAAGGATCTGATCACAGGTGAACAGATTGGACCGGGAGATACCCTGATCGGTATCGCGTCTTCCGGTGTACACAGTAACGGATTCTCTCTGGTGCGCAAAGTATTTGAGATGACGAAAGAGAGTCTGGATACCTATTATGAGGAACTTAATATGACGCTGGGAGAGGCGCTTCTTACGCCCACAAGAATCTATGTGAAGGCGCTGCAGTCCGTACGCAGCGCAGGCGTGACCATCAAGGGGTGCAGCCACATTACCGGTGGCGGCTTCTATGAGAACATTCCTAGGATGCTGCCCGAGGGCGTGACAGCTGTGGTACATAAAGACAGCTACCCGGTACTTCCGATCTTCCGGTTATTACAAAAGACAGGCAATCTGGATGAAAAGATGATGTACAATACTTACAACATGGGGCTGGGCATGATCCTGGCGGTAGATTCCGCGGATGCGGACAGAACCCTTGCCGCGTTGAAGGAAGCGGGTGAGACAGCGTATATCGTCGGCGAGACGGAAGCAGGAAATAAAGAAGTCATTATTAAATAGAGAAAAGAGGCAAAAGCGATGCTCAAGATAGTGGTATGTGTGTCCGGCGGCGGCACGAATTTACAGGCAATCATCGACGGTGTGCATGCAGGATCAATTCCAAATGTAGAGATTCTGCGTGTAATCAGCAATAACAGGAATGCTTATGCACTGGAACGTGCAAAGCAGGCAGGGATCGAAGGGATCTGCGTCTCTCCCCGCGATTATCCGGATCGGGAACAGTTCAATGAAGCGCTGCTTAAGGCGGTAGACGAGGTCAGCCCGGATCTGATCGTGTTGGCAGGATTTCTGGTAGTGCTCCCGCCTCAATTGATTAAAGAATACGAGAACAAGATCATTAACATTCATCCGTCCCTCATTCCGTCCTTCTGCGGTAAGGGGTATTACGGACTGAAAGTACATGAAGCGGTGTTGGAGCGGGGTGTGAAAGTTACCGGGGCCACGGTGCATTTTGTGGATGAGGGCACGGACACGGGACCGATCATCATGCAGAAGGCGGTTCAGGTCTTACAGAGAGATACGCCGGAGACGTTACAGCAGCGTGTAATGGAAGAGGCGGAGTGGGTGATTCTGCCCTGGAGTCTGGCGCTGATTGCCGCCGGTGCGGTGACGGTGGTTGACGGACGGGTGCAGATCGCGGAGTGATGTGCCCGCGTACAATGCAGATAAATCGGAAAGGCAAAGGAAATCGAGATGAAAGTATTGATCGTAGGAAGCGGCGGCAGGGAACATGCGATAGCTGCCAGTGTGGCGAAGAGTCCGAAGGTGGATAAGATCTACTGTGCACCGGGGAATGCGGGCATCGGACAGATTGCGGAGTGTGTGCCCATCGGCGCCATGGAATTTGATAAGATCGTGAATTTTGCCAAGGAGCATGCCATCGATCTGACCATCGTCGGTATGGACGATCCGTTAGTAGGCGGCCTGGTGGATGAGATGGAGGCGGCAGGGCTGCGCGTCTTCGGACCGAGAAAGAATGCGGCGATCTTAGAAGGAAGCAAGGCATTTTCCAAGGATTTGATGAAAAAATACAATATTCCTACGGCGGCATATGAGAATTTTGACGATCCGCAGGCGGCGCTGGCATATCTGGAGACCGCGAAGATGCCTGTGGTGCTGAAAGCTGACGGTCTGGCTCTGGGTAAAGGCGTACTGATCTGCCAGACTTTGGAAGAGGCAAAGGAAGGCGTCAGAACGATCATGGAGGATAAGAAGTTCGGTGCGGCGGGCAACCGCATGGTCATAGAGGAATTCATGACGGGGCGCGAGGTTTCCGTACTTTCCTTTGTGGATGGCAGGACAATCAGGATCATGTCCTCAGCACAGGATCACAAACGGGCGCAGGACGGTGATAGAGGACTCAATACGGGCGGTATGGGCACGTTCTCACCGAGTCCTTTCTACACGGAAGAGGTGGATGAATTCTGCAAAGAGCATATTTATCAGGCGACGGTGGATGCCATGGCGGCGGAAGGACGGCCTTTTCATGGGGTAATTTTCTTCGGGCTGATGTTGACACAGGACGGCCCCCGTGTGTTGGAATATAATGCCAGATTCGGTGATCCCGAGGCGCAGGTGGTGCTGCCGCGCATGAAAAACGATATTATTGAGGTTGTTGAGGCGTGTATTGGCGGAACGCTGGATCAGATCGACCTGCAGTTCGAGGATAATGCGGCGGTCTGCGTTGTGTTGGCATCCGAAGGATATCCGGTCTCCTATGAAAAGGGATTCTTGATCAAAGGACTGGAGCGGTTTGACGGTAGTGACGAATATTACTGCTTCCATGCGGGAACGAAACAGACGGAACAGGGAATCGTGACAAACGGCGGGCGTGTGCTGGGTGTTACCGCGAAGGGGAAGGAGCTGAAAGAAGCGCGTGCCAATGCCTATGAGGCAACCAAATGGATCAGCTTCGATAACAAATACATGAGGAACGATATCGGCAAGGCTATAGATGAAGCATGATCGTAATTAAAGGATGATTTAACATAAGGGGTGTAAAAGAAGGGAGAGGAGTAGTTTTCATGGGCAGCAAAGAGGAAAGGTTAGAAAATCTCAAAAGGGAGCTGCTGGAGGTGCAGAATTATAACAGACCTACGATATGCCGGGAATGCGGCGGGGTCATGGTTTATAAAGGGTGCGGGGAGTTCCGGTGCGAGGATTGCAATTATCAGGAGTATGACGATTATGGTAAAGTGCGCAATTATATCGAGAAGCATGCGGGCGCGACGGCTGCGCAGGCCTCTGATGCTACAGGAGTGTCGCAGAAGGCAATCAGGGATATGCTTAAGGAAGAAAGGCTGGAGATCGCGCCGAATTCCAATGTATTTCTGACTTGCGAGATCTGCGGTTCGGCGATTCGTTTCGGAAAATACTGCGCTAAGTGTGAGACGGCATATCACAGAGCCATAGAGGAGAAAACGAGAGCTTCCAGAAATATTAATCTGTCCGGTTTCAGTGCAGAGAGGCCTAAAGGTGAGGAAGGTTCTAAGCGATTTACAAGAGAATAGCAGTAAGACATACAAAGGGAGAAAAATATGGCACAGAACAGAAGAGATATCAGAGCGATCTGTGGGCGCATTCTGCGGGGGATGGTGGCGGCAGCCGGCATCGTCTCCGTATTATGGTGCCATCCACTGATCAGTCTGGCAGATTCCACGGGTACGGTTAAGGCGGATTCCGTTAAGATACGTGAGAAAGCGGATGCGACAAGCGAAGTCATCGGCAGTGCCTCCAGAGGCGCGAAGGTTTCGATCCGGGAGGAAGCGCAGGACGCCGCCGGCGCACTGTGGTATCAGGTATCCATCGACGCAAATAAGACAGGGTATATCCGGGCGGATCTGATCGACAAGGAGGACAGCGACAGCTCGTCGCAGAGTGCCGCTTCTACTGACGGTAGTGATGCCGGTGCAGCGTCCGGTGACGGACAGGCACCGTCAGGCGCGACGGCACAGCCTCATGAGCCCATGGATGCACAGTATGCAACGGTTCATGTGGAAGCGATCAAGGTAAGATCGGCGCCGTCCACAAATGATACGGTAGTAGACAGATTGACTGAAAATGCACAGGTGGTTATCAGCGGAAAATCCGAGGGAAGTGACGGTAAAGATTGGTATTACGTTACTTTTACCGGAACAGGGAACGTGGAGAAGACAGGGTTTATCCGTGCGGATCTTCTGACATTGGGAGATATGGTTCCCGTACAGGAAGCGGAGGAGCAGCCGCAGGAACCGGAACAGCCGCAAGAAACGCAGCGTCCCGTGAATAATGACTACGAGCTGATCTATGAATCGGAGCCGGACGGTTCCTATGCGTGGTATTTGTATGATCACACACAGGGAGGCAGTGATAAGAAAAGAGTAGATCAGATATTGGCAGCGGCGAATATGCAGCCGGAGGATACGGAGGAGGAAGCGAAGACGCTTGTTAAGCAGCGGATCGCGATCGTTGCGCTGGTGGTTCTGGCAGTTTTGCTGATCATTGCGGTGATCATTATGGCGTTAAAGCTGCGGGATGTGTATTACGAGGATTATGAGGACGACGAAGAGGACGAGGAAGAACCGGAGACAGAAGGAGCGTCCAGACGCAGACAGCGTGCGCAGGAAGATGAACCGCCGCAGGAGAGAAGGCGTGACTCTCAGACGGATGCAAGAACGGCACGGAGTGGAAGACGCTCGCAGGAAGCGGAAGAGCCGTCCGGCAGGCGCAGAAGGCGTATGGAGAATGAGGAGGAAGCTGAGGCGGAACAACGTCAGGCACGTAGACGTCAGGCACGCGAAGAGAGAGAGGAAGAAGAGGCGTCAAGAAATGCTCCAAAGCGTAAGACGAAGAATTTTCTGCTGGATGATGATGAATTCGAGTTTGAGTTCTTAAGTATGGACGACAGGGAATGACGGAAAGAGAAGATCACGCAGCAGGAGACAGCGATGATCGGATCGGTAGGAGAATGAATGTTCATTGAGATAGACTTTAATAGTGATGAAGCTATTTATATGCAGCTGCGCAACCAGATCATTCTGGGGATCGCTACGGCGCGGTTTCAGGAAGGGGATATGCTCCCTTCCGTCAGACAACTGGCGGATACCATTGGTATCAATATGCATACAG
>CAMWMS010000131.1 GCA_947175435.1 uncultured Lachnospiraceae bacterium
GTCTAGGATTTCGCTGAGCGTCTTAAGAACCAGCTTTTCTTCATAGACGAGATAGAGCCGGATGGGCGTATCTTTCTTGGAACAATAGGTTAGACGGTAGCAGAGAGTTTTTCCCGTGGAAAACTGTTCACCACCGTAATGACGGCTTATGATCTGAGCCTTTGACTGACACAACGCCTGCAGTCCCTGTAAGGCTGCTTTCTCCAAGTCTTTGACTTCATCGTCCGAAGGCTGATGAACCCATTTATATGCATTCTTGCCGGTGATGGCACGATCTTCGATCATGATATGGCCGTTTAGCCATCCCGTGCAGATGCCGAGAAAATGCTGTACGGATTCGGGGGAATACTCCTGGTCTTCCATTTCGGCCTCCAGAACAGGGAGCGTGTTATCCCGCATGTTGTCATGCAGACTCTTATGTATAGAGTAGCCGGGATAGTCAATGGACTGCATATAGGCTTCCTCATCTGCGAAGTGTTTTATGGTATAGCTTTTGAAGTATTTAATACCTTCTTTGCATGCATGCTGCTGTCTGGCCGGATCTTCGTTAAGAGCGATCAGTTTTCCGACGATGGAAAACAGTTTCCTGTGTGCCGAGTCAATACTGTCTACGCCGATATTAAACCGATCATTCCATTTGATTTCCTTTACCATGAGATCCCTCCGTATGTCTTTTCGCACTGTTAATTTGCGAAGCAAATTTACTGTTATTTTACCATAGTGCGTGTACTAAGACAATTGAAAAGCGGCATATTATTTGCTCAGCGTAAAACTGTTTACGATTTCACGCAGTGTATCGGCGTGGGTTATGGTTTCATTCACCATGTTGTAGGTGTCTGTTGCCAGAGAGACGATGGTGGCGTTGTTATCCACCACACTGACTACGCCGGAGGAAGTTTCGGAGATAGAGCCGTTGATCTGACCTATCGCTTCCGTAATCCTTGCCATGGTATGGTTCATTTCACCGATGGAAGCATCGATCTCAGCCATGGTGCGGTTGACATATCCTGCATCGTCGGAGTATTGCTCGCTGACTTTCATGAAATTGCCGTAATCGGCTAATACGGTGCTGTCTAAGAAGTCCAGGGCGGCATTCAGGCTGTCAGCCATACGCTCCACAGCGGCATTTACCTCCGTGACAATCTGGGTGATGCCGCTTACCGTATGGGAGGACTGCTCCGCAAGTTTACCGATCTCATCGGCCACTACGGCGAAGCCGCGGCCCTGCTCACCAGCCCTTGCAGCCTCAATGGAGGCATTTAAGGACAACAGAGAGGTCTGACTGGCAATTTCCTGGATATTCTTCGCAAGCTCGTTGATCTTCGATACGGACTTGGAATCCTCTATGGCCACTGTGGAGGTATCTTTTACAGTCTGGTATATATCCCGCGTCCGCGCGCTTGCCTGCATGGTGTCTTCCTTGAGTTGCTCGGCACGCTTCATGATCTCCTCGGAAAGACTTACGCCTTCCCGTGCCTTCGCGGTAATGTCAGAGGTGTTCTGCTCCACTTCCAGCATTTCATTACTGATGGATTCCGTGTTCTGGGCTGTATGTTCCATACTGGCGGATACCTGCTGGGCAGTGGAGGAGTTGTTGTTGGCATTGTCATTTACTGTGGTTGCAATCTGGTGAAGCTGCTCCGCGCTGGTGCTGATGTACTCCGAAGCCGAGGAAATATCGGTCATCATACGGCGGAAGGAACTCCTCATTTTCTGGAGAGCACGGCTCATTTCACCGGTCTCATCCTTATGCTTGAGCAGAGAATGATAGGAAGTGTCCAGAGAGATGTCCAGATCGGCAGTCCTGCTGATGACATCGGTTACGATCTTGATAGGTGTGGTGATGGTGCTTGCGAAAATGAAGCCCAGCACAGTAAAGACCGCGATAATGATCAGGCAGGTAGCGATGCTGGTAGAGACGGCGCTTTGCCGCATTTCTTCCAGTGGATCCAGAATGACATCCTGATCCATCAGGAGGCAGAAAATCCAGTTATTTAGTTCGGACACGTTGTAAGCCAGATATTGTCCGGTACTTTCGTTGGTAACAAGACCGGCGGAAGGTGCGTTGCCGGCAGCGATCTGCTCCACCACCCCGGTGATAGTCGGGTTATCGGATTTCGTACCTACCATGGATTCGTTCGGATGGTAGATAAAGACACCGTTGCTGTCTAACAGGCAGGCATAACTGGTGTCCGAATCAAATACGCTGATGTCGGTGAGTTCGTCTGCGAGGAGGGATACTTTGATATTGGTAAACAGAACACCTGAGAGGGTGTTGGGATCAAAGTGGCTTGTCTGGGGCACGCCGATAGAGATCAGCGGTTCGCCCGTTTCCTCATCGAAGAAGATATTGCTCTGTGCCGGGAGGTTGTTCTCCATGATATATTTGACAAATTCCTCCTCTGCGTAGGAAGCGCCTTCTGTTGATGCGATAGAACTGGCAATGAGCAGTCGGTCATCGGCGGACACGAAGTTTATGCTTTCATGGGTAGGATTGGCCTCCATATATTTATTTAGCGACGCATGTACTTCATTGGAATATTTGTCTCTGACGCTGAAGACAAAGAAATTCTCCGAACCGTCCAGATATTTCATGGTGGCGTTATATTTCTCGATGGATTCATCGATACCCGCGCCGTGCGCTTTGACGATTTCCAGGAGTGATTCACTTATGTAGTCAGTCAGCGTATCGTGAGCCATATTAGTCAGAGATTTGTAATTGACCATGATGGCAATGATGACCGCCGCTGTGATAAACAGGATCATGACGAATGATATCTTTGCTTTGATGGAAGACAGCTTTTTCATAATATAACCTCCTGGGTGATTGTCCTATCACGCTACTTAATCGTTTTAGTTATAATACCATATTATACGCAGAATTAATAGCTTTTTTTTGATGTAAAAAGCATAATTTACTAATTGTGACAAAATAGTTAAAGTGATTTTGTATATATTTAATAGGGATGTATATAATTATATCAACTATAACGTTTAAGTTGGTTTTGAAATTGTTTTTTAAGAAAACACTTGCCATTTGTCGCAAAACAACGTAAGCTAAATATAGGATTTTTTTGTTGATTCCGCGCGCGAAGCCGCGTATTCGAAATCCGGTAACAGCTTGGTTGTTCACTGCTTTCGTGAGGTGTGAGATCGCAATGTCTGCAGCCCGGTGGACAATAATTCTGAATAAGGGAGAATGCATAATGAAAGAAAAATTAATGGCAGTCGGGGTAGAGTACGATGAGGTGCTTAAGCGCTTTATGGGTAAAGAAGATTTTTATCTGAGAATGTTGAAGAAATTTGTGGACGATAAGAACTACGGCGGTTTGCAGCAGGCAGTTGCCGACAAAAACTGGAAAGATGCGTTTACATATGCGCACACGGTCAAGGGGCTGTGCGGTAATCTCGGTCTGGGCGGGATCTTGGATTATGTGGGTCCGCTGACGGAGGAGCTGCGGAATGGGCCTTATGATGAGGAGAGCATTGCGCACCATATGAGGCATGCGACAAAGGCGTATGATAAGACGGTGGAAGTGATTAAGGAGTTGTAAAATAGAAACAAAATGTTGTGGTATGAGGGGTCTGCCGGGGGTGGGCTCCTTTTTTCTTAAGATGGTTTGGGTGGTAAAAGGTGCTTGATATAAACGCGGGGAGGGCAGATTGTGCAAAATGTTCTCTTGTGTCGGCTTCGTCGAATGGATTTTCTAAAATATTCCGGTTAGGCTGTGACGACGGACGAAACCGCCCTTCATTCGCCATCCGGGCTCATGGCGGGCTTTTCGGGACATCCGTGTCCCGAAATTGCTGGGTACTGAACGGAATATTAAGAAAATCTCATATGACTGCGCAAGACACAAGAGAACATTTTGCGCAATCTGCCTGTGAGGGTTTATAGGCATTTTGATACTCGAAAGATAATGAAATCTTAAGAATTAACGTTGGGGGATTTAAGATTTGCACGGTATGATGAGATGAGGTGACTAATGTTTATTGTACGGGAATGTAACTATTCAGCACAGGTCGAAGCATTTACTGCTGAGACCGTAAGAATATGATTCAGCGAGCAAAATCCCATTGTCGAAGACAATTTAGGATGGATTTTGCATCGTAACTGTGAAGGTACTGAACAGTTACACGGGAATATACGGAGCGGAGTAGAGGATGGGTAAGAAAATCATGAGTATTGCATGTGTTGTGGCGGCGTTATTTTGTCTGGGGTACTGTGTGGTCGTCTTTCGGATCAGGTCGGGCAGCAGGTTTTATCTGATATGGGCGCTGGGCGGCGTGTGTTTGCTTGGAATTGCGCTTTTGCTGCATTTTAATATATGGGATAAAATTCCGCTTGTATTCCGGCGGATATTTCTGGCAGCAGTGCTTATAGGCGCTGTGTTGTTCATCATCGTAGAGGGATGTATTATAAGCAGATTTCATGATAAGGGCAAGGCGGATCTGGACTATATTATTGTGCTGGGCGCGCAGATGAAGCCGGCTGGACCGAGCGCGGTGCTTAAGTTCCGGCTGGACGCAGCCTATGACTATCTGACGGAGAATGAAGGAACGGTCTGTATCGTGTCGGGCGGACAGGGCAGCAACGAGCCCTGCACCGAAGCGGAGGGAATGTACCGGTATCTTATGGACAAGGGGATCGCGCCGGAGCGCATCCTGATGGAAGACCGTTCCACGGACACTTCGGAAAATATCGCATACAGTAAGGCACTGATCGGGCGGACGGATGTAAGTGTGGGCATCGTCACGAACAATTTCCATGTATTTCGGGGAGTTCATCTGGCAAAGGCGGTGGGATTTCAGGATGTATGCGGCATATCGGCGCGATCTAATGTGTATTTTCAGCTGAATAATATGGTGCGGGAGTTTTTTGGGATTATGAAGGATTTGGTGTGTGGGAATCTGCGGTAGTGGAGGGAATCCGTGTGAAGAATCAAAGGCGAGCGTATGGAGGCATGGATGCATGGACTCACGGACGTACGGACGCACGGACGCGCAGAGGGAAGTTAATATCTACGGAGCCGCGCTTCCGCTCCGCAAAAAGCGTAGCAGATGCTAAACTCGTGAGTTGCTTCGCAACTCAGAACCTCGTTAAGCACTGACGCTTTTTGAGGGGCTCCTTAAGATATTAACTTCCCTCTGCGCTGGGTAGCGATGTGGCAGGAAGGGGAATAGTAACTTCCTGGTAGGAGAGTTTGCGAGAAGAGCTTGTCATGGGAATCTTTACTTGGATTTAGACGGGCGGTGTGGTATCATATATAAGAGCAGATGACTGCAGAGAGAATAGGGATAACGACAGATACGGTGAACATGAGAACGAATGATAGAGATGGGAAAAACAATAGGGTGACGGGACGGCCGAGGGGCGGATTGCTACGAAGAATACGATTGATACCGGTGTGTATGCTGGCGGGTATACTGCTTTGCGGGTGCGGCGGGGATCAGGTCAGTTATACGAAGCAGGGTATGGAGGCAGTGGAGGCGCTGGAATATAACGAGGCGCTGAACTGTTTTAAGAACGGACAGGAGCAGGGTGAGGATGATCGGCTTATATACCGCGGTATGGGGCTTGCCTATATGGGGCTGACGCAGTATGAGGATGCCATTGTTTATTTGGAGGCGGCGCTTCATGCCGGCAGCGGTATGGTGGGGGATGTAGATTTCGACATCAACTATTATCTTGCCACAGCCTATTATAAGAACGGGCAGGCGCAGGACGCGATTGACGCTTACAGTGCGATCTTAGCGTTGCGTCCCAGAGAAAAGGATGCGTATTATCTGCGGGGGTGTGTGAAGCTGTCGCTGGATGATTTCGAGGGTGCTCAGGCGGATTTTGACGAGGCGGTTGCGCTGGACGGCAAGAACTATGACCAGATGATCCGCATTTACATGGCGCTTGAGGAGTACGGGTATAAAGATGCGGGACTTACTTATCTGCAAAACGCTCTGTCAGAGAATGAGAAGTCGATCTCCGATTACGATATGGGGCGTATCTGCTATTATATGGGAGATTATGAGAATGCGCGCAACCGGCTGACGAATCTGAAGACGGAGACGGATTACGGTGCGGCACTTTATCTGGGCAGAACCTATGAGGCGCTGGGGGATTATAATTATGCCTCCAGTATTTATGCCGGTTATACGGAGAATGACCAGAGCAAGGCGGAGATCTATAACCAGCTTGGGCTGTGCAGAATGCAGATGGGGGAATACGAAGCGGCGCTTGAGGCTTTTCAGGCGGCGATGAATATCGAAGATAACGGTATGATGCAGACACTTAAGTTCAATGAGATCGTCACCTACGAGTACATGCGGGATTATAAGACGGCGGCGGCGCTTATGAACAGTTATCTGCGGTCATATCCTGATGACACAACGGCAAAACGGGAATATGAGTTCTTACAGACGAGATAAGATTGACAAGGCAATACGGGCAATGGTACTATTTGGAAGAGAATGTAGAAGCTGTGTAACAAATTAGGAAGGTATGGTGACTGGATGGAGAATAGGAATACTTTCGTACGTGTGAAAGGAATTATCAAGAAGGATAACAGGTATCTTTTGATTAAGCGATGGGTGGATGATCGTATCCCCGATCCGTTTGTCTGGGAATTTATCGATGCGGAAGTACAGCACGGAGAGGCGCCAGATGATACGGTGATTCGTGCGGTCAAAGAACTTTTATCGGTGGAAGGAACGATTGAAAGGATAGAGTATACATGGTCGAATATGCTGGGCGATACCCAGTGCGTGGGCATAGCATATCTGTGCTCGATCAAAGAGGAGGATGAAGCCAATATCATACTTACCGAAGATTACGGCGAGTGGACATGGGTGACCAAGGAAGAGTTTCCGCTCTATATCGAGAATCAGTATGTATTGCAGGATCTGGAAGGAAAAACTTTATGATTAATAAATTAGTGGATAAAATCAAAAAGACAGGAGCACCGATCGTGGTAGGGCTGGACCCTACCATGAAATTTGTGCCGGAGCATATACAGAAGAAGGCGTATGCGGAGTACGGTGAGACGATGAAGGGTGCCGCGGAGGCGATCTGGCAGTACAATAAAGCGATCGTTGACAGTATATATGACCTGATTCCGGCAGTGAAGCCGCAGATTGCCATGTATGAGCAGTTCGGTATCGAGGGATTGATCGCTTTTCAGAAGACGGTGGATTACTGTAAGCAGAAGGATCTGGTGGTTATCGGCGATATCAAGCGCGGCGATATCGGTTCTACTTCGGAAGCATACGCGGTAGGGCATTTGGGACAAGTTAAGGTAGGCAGTACCATGTGCAGGGGATTTGATGAGGACTTTGTGACCGTGAATCCCTATCTGGGTTCCGACGGAATCAGACCTTTTATCAAGGTATGTCAGGAGGAAAAGAAAGGCATCTTCGTTCTGGTCAAGACATCTAACCCCAGCAGCGGAGAACTGCAGGACAGAGTAGTGCGGACCGAAGAGACAGAAGACGGCGGCCAAGGTGCGGACAGACCGATCTATGAGATCGTGGGAGAGCAGGTGGCTGCATGGAGCGCGGAATGTATGGGTGAGTCTTACAGTTACATCGGCGCCGTGGTGGGAGCTACCTATCCGGAGCAGGGCAGGATTCTGCGGGATATCATGCCGAAAGCCTATATTCTTGTGCCGGGATACGGTGCACAGGGCGGCAAAGGCGCGGATCTGGTGCATTTCTTTGATCGGGACGGGCTGGGAGCTATCGTCAACTCTTCCCGTGGCATTATCGCGGCATATCAGCAGGAGCAGTATGCAAAGTACGGTGCGGAGAATTTTGCGGATGCGTCCAGAGCGGCAGTGCTCGCCATGAAAGAGGATATCGCTCAGGCACTGGCAGGCAGAGCGTAAGAACGGGGGTAAAAATGGAGCAGTATAAGCAGGAATTTATTGGATTTATGGTGGACAGCCAGGTGTTGAAATTCGGAGATTTTACGTTGAAAAGCGGTAGGAAGTCCCCTTTTTTCATGAATGCAGGCGCCTATGTGACGGGTACACAGCTTCGCAGGCTGGGGGAATATTACGCACGGGCGATTCATGACCGGTACGGGCTGGATTTCGATGTACTGTTCGGGCCGGCGTATAAGGGAATTCCGTTATCCGTGGCGACTACCATGGCAATCAGCGAGTTGTACGGTAAGGAGATCCGTTACTGTTCCAACCGAAAAGAAGTGAAGGATCACGGAGATACCGGCATACTTCTGGGAAGCAAGCTGCAGGACGGTGACCGGGTGGTAATTATCGAGGACGTAACGACTTCCGGTAAATCCATCGAGGAAACTTTTCCGATTCTGACAAGTCAGGCGAAGGTAGAGATTAAGGGACTCATGGTTTCCTTAAACCGTATGGAGCGCGGGCTGGACAGTGAGAAGAGCGCACTGGCGGAGATTCGTGAGAAGTACGGATTCGACGCGGACGCCATCGTGACGATGGAAGAGGTGGTAGAGTTCCTTTACAATAAGCCCTACAAAGGCAGTGTGTATATTGATGATACATTAAAAGGTGCAATCGACGCATACTATGAACAGTATGGAGCAAGTTTCTAGTGTAACGCTTCAAAATGGAGGGAGATATGGAAGAGAGAACCTATAAGACGATGGGTGGTTCCGGCG
>CAMWMS010000132.1 GCA_947175435.1 uncultured Lachnospiraceae bacterium
TCCTGATACTGTGTTACATTTCTTGTCGGGTTCATATGATAATCTAAAGTCTGTATCTGGTTTTTCCTAAAGGAAAAGATTCTTTTGTTGGTAATTACATAAATAGTCTTTTTTCTTATGTACGATTTTAAGATGAATCTTCCGAATACCATAAACAATCCGACACAGACAAACGGGATTCCCCACAGCTTGAAGAAAAGAGGCGCGGGCATAGTAAGCACGACGGTTTCCCACACAATAGCACCACCGCACCATATAATACTGAACGGAACCATAAAAATATCATATGGTGTCAAGAGATTCCCCTTACCCGGTCTGCCGTTCCAGACAACATATTCGTCGGGCATTAAATATTTGTTTATCCAGTTGCGCTGCTGATAGTCCATCTTTAGAATCCTTCCTTTTTCTGCTGTTGCTGTTATTCCTCTTAAATGAGATTCCGATTACCAATAATATCAATATAATCATTCATACTCTTAAATTTTTGATAATACAAATTGTTCACATTAAGCTCTATCTCCATTTCATCTTGATTAAGTTTACTGACAGCTTCCTCTAACATTCCGGCAGCCTGCAAATCAAATCCATTGACATTATAATATGCCAACGTAATATGCGGCGTAAAAGGATACGGTAATTTCTTTACATCTTCAAACATGAAATACAATTCCATTAATTTGCGGTATTCCTCCTCGCCCACAGGATACAATCCCAAAACCAAACTGGTATCAACCATATTAAATATGTATTTGCTTTTCATCCTTATTGTTGCTTTCTCTTGATTTTGTATCTTTCTCATTTTTTCTATTACCTTGAGTTCATTCTCAAACAACTCCTCTGCCACGTCCCGCAAAACCGGAGCATTACTCAGATCATGTAAAGTCATATGAAATGTATTCAGAACCAATCTTTCACAAAAGCATGTCGGAGCAGCGCGATATAATACTTCCACATATCTAGCCAATTTTTCTTTCACAATATTATCTAACGCAAAAACTATAGTATCTCCGTAAAATCTTCTATATGTATTATCTTTATCAACTTTTTGTGAAATCGACGGATTTCCCTTAAAATATTTATTTCCGAAATTTATTTCCTTTTTTTCAAATGAATTGATTCTGTCTAAAAATTCTTGATACGTCTCCATACAAACACCCTCCTTCTTCCTATTCTAATATTATAATTTCGGCAATGCAATCCCCCAGATACCAGTAACGCCACACAAGCATTTCCGCGTATCTGACGGCAGAACCACAAGAAACCCTCAAATCTTTTCAGACTTGAAGGTTTTATACTTACATACTCTTTTACATTACCCGGTTTTATCTCGGCTTAATCGGCAGTAACAGATCAATCTTTCCGTCAATACCATTCTCCGGCCATCCTATATGGGAAGAATATACCCAGTTTAAATGTTCCTCCAAATAATCCCGGTAATCCTCCTCATACTTTTCGTTATTCCTAACCCATTCCTGCAGGAAACTCCATTCATAAAAATCCGGGAAGTTGATCGTATAAGCCGCATACAGTCCGCCGTCAAAGTGCTTCTTCACCAAAGGCTCCGGTACATCCATATCGTCCGGTATTGTCACCCAGTCTTCATAGCCATGATGATCATTTCCCGGCTCCGGTTCCGGATTATTAAAGCCGAACAAACGGGCATCCGGTTTTATTTCATATAACCCTGTGGAACGGATAAACTCGTTCATTGTTTCTCCTACTTTTTCTTCCGGGTCATCCCCTTCGAACTGAAAAGCCGCAACCGTACAAGGAGGTAAAAGCACGATTCGAACACAGTTCCCTTTTTCTACCATTTCTTTTGCCATACTCATTTTATGTGCTCCCTTCAGATGATGTTTTTCCAGAGGGAGAAATTCCGTCAATTCCACAATCGTATCCTCTTGCACGAAATCCATATAGTCTTTGTCAGAAGTATCTTCACGAAGCATTTCCAACAACTTTTCCAAAGCCTTCTTCATTGCATGAACGGATTGCACGTTTTCATTCATATCCTGAATCCGTGCCTCCAGAATCCGAATCGTCTCTTCCCGGTTTCCTTCCATCATGCACCGGATATGCTTTAATGGTATTTGCAGCTTGCGCAATATAATGATCTGCTGTACTTTCCTGACAGTCTTCGCATCATATACGCGATAGGCATAGCCCTCCTTTCTTGTACTCTCAATCAAACCTATTTTTTCATAATACCGTAGCATTCTGGTGGAAATCTGAAACGCGGAAGAAACCTCCCCGATTGTCATTTGATTCATTTCCTCACCTCCTGCACTCGAGTATAAAGCGCGACATCGTGTCGCAGTCAATAGGATTTTTTATTTTTTAGTTTTATAACACAAACGCGCTAAACGCGTCCTCCTCCTTATGCCGCTCACTGTGATACTTCATCAGATAGGCTTTCATCTCCGTATGCGACTCGCCTAAGTCATCCATGATCGCTTGAAAATTTTCCTCGTTCACGCCGCCCAGCTTGGTAAGGAACTGATAATACCGCAGGTCATCCCCGTATTCTTCCAGCACGACCTCCCATGTTTCCTCGGTCTGCTGACCCTTGATATGTGCCAGAAGATATGACTCCAGTTGCGCGCGCACAGACTGCTCCAGTCCGTAATCATGCATAAGCCTTAACATCGCCAGCTTGACCTTCTCCCGCCTGCGCTGTTCCATATAGTAATCCCGGTTATTCTCCCGGCTTCCGTAATCTTCCTCTCCGCACAGCAGCATCTTGGAAAAGCCTTCCGAATCCGCCTTTCGCATCAATGTCTCCATCCTGCTGTCCCACTGTCTGATCCACTCTTCTGTCCCTGCATTCTCGAAATCAAACAGATAGAATGCGTCCAGTCTGCTCATGGTTGCCGCCAACAGCCACGCGATGTCCCCTGTCCTCTTCTCGTTCTCATCCGCTCCTTCGTCCACGATCTGTTCCAGACAAAAACAGTCCTTAAATATTCCCTGCCCGATCTCCATACGATGATAAGGCAGGATAATCTTCGTCAGCTTAGCACAATAGGCAAACGCCCAGTCGTCTATCCGCACCACCGATTCCGGAAGGGTGATCTGTCTGAGCACTTTGTTGCTTAAGAACGCCTTCTTACCGATCTGCGTTATTTTATAACCTTCAACTGACGCAGGGATCACCACTTCCATGTCCTTACCACGATAGCCGATCACCACCGCATTCTCCCCGCTTAGTCCATATTGTATGGAGCCATGCTCCGTAGTTTCTTCCTTATACTGCATAACATTCTATCCTGTCATTTCTATCGATGCGAACTCCCGCATTTTGATTCATTTAAATATTGCCGTCTCAAATCGTCAATTCTCCCAGCGCCTCGATCTGTTCAAGCAGCCCGTCGCTCCGCTCCGTCAACATCAGTTCCTCGTTGTGTCGCTGATAGTCCTCACAGCCGTACATACTGATAAATTTCGCACAGTCCGTCTGCACCGTGCACTCTGTTAAGAGAATCAGCATCTCATTGCCGGAACCGAACGTATCCTCAACGAACTGAAAGAGATTGTGCAGTTTTTCCTTCACTTCTCCTGTTTTCTGTTTATAATCCGCCACTTCCGCTTCGAAGCTGTCCTTCACCTGCGCAAAGGCCTCTGGGCCGCTTTCGGCCTCTTGAACTCTCATGCGCTTCTCACATTCGCTTAAGAATTTGATAATCGCCCTGTTTTTACGCTTATCACGCACCGCCAGCGCTCCCGCTTTCTGCAGAGAACCCATGGACTTACGTCTGCCTTCGGCCTGCTGCCCGATCTGCTGCAGCAGCTCCTGCGCACCCGCTCCGGACTCCGCCTTCGCCTTTAACGCTCTGAGCGGATTCATCACTTCATTTAGAATCTCTGCACTCAGCATATTCTCTTTGATATCCTGCTGCATTCTGTCAATAAGCATGCCCATCAAAGATAGCCGTTCATCGAAGTCGGCTTTACGCGCCTTATCCTTAGCCTGCTCTCTGACAGTCCCGGACAGGATCTCTTCCACTTTATAGTCATTCTTATATTTCTGATACAGATCATAGTAGGCGGTAAACTCTTTCACCACCCGCTCATTACGCAGATACTGACCCACGAAGGATTCCTCCACCGTGATCCCTTCCTCCTCGTAGAGCGTCAGCATTTCGGACAGATCCTCCCACCCTCTGGCCGTAATATAGCTTCTGCCTTTCACCGTGGTCTCCACCTGATAGAAATCTTCTTTTTTCATATCCAGATAATTCAGGATCGCCGTGTGCACGCCACGTTCTCTGGCATATTCTTTCCAGATCCCGTAATCCGCCTCGATCTCCAGAATCTTCAACCGATCCATGGTCACCACATCAAATTCCCGCACCGATTTATTATACTCCGGCGGATTACCGGCCGTCACGATGACCCATCCTTCCGGTAGCTGATGCCTGCCGAACACTTTATACTGTAAGAATTGCAGCATGGACGGCGCCAGCGTCTCCGACACGCAGTTGATCTCATCCAGAAAAAGTATGCCCTCCTTTATACCGCTCTGTGCCATCACATCATAAACGGAGGCGATGATTTCGCTCATCGTATACTCCGATACGTCATAGGATTTGCCGTCGTACTCTTTATGCACAATAAAGGGAAGCCCCAATGCAGACTGTCGTGTGTGATGGGTCATGGAGTAGGACACAAGGGCGATCCCCAGTTCCTGGGCAATCTGTTCCATAATCGCCGTCTTCCCGATGCCCGGCGCACCGAGCAGAAATATGGGCCGCTGTCTGACGATGGGAATCCGATACTCCCCTTCCTCGTCTTTTTTCAAGTATATTTTTACGGAATCCTTAATATAATTCTTTGCCTCTTTAATATTCATTGTCTGTTACCTGATTCTCCTGTCATGCACTATTCACGCTTTATTTTAAATTGCACTATCCCTGTTTCAATGTGCCATGCCTGCTTACACTTCTTCCGGCTCCTCCAGCTCTTCTTCATCCAGCACAAGCTTAATCGCCCACGGCGGCACCTTCGGCGCATTATCATCCTCGTGAAGAAATACGAAAGCCACGTCATAATCCGGCATCTGTTCCGGATAGATCCCGTAACCGTCTGTGAAATAGAGTAATCCCTTAAGATTGTCAAATTCCTGTTCTTCCCTTAACTTTTCCACGTACTCGAACACCGGTCTGAAATCCGTGGACCCGAAGCCAGTCAGCTTTCCCTTTTCCATAAAATCATTGAACTGTTCCCGTTTCGTGATCTTAGTATCCTGCCGCACTTCGCTGTCGCACTGGATGATATGCACATTGATCTTATGAAAGAAGTTCTCGCCCTCCTGAATGATATTGTAGGTCTTCTGCAAGAAAGCCTGCACCACTTTGCCCCTGCATGACGCGGAGGTATCCAAAGCAATCACGAAGTCCTTGATTTTATTACTGTCCTTGTATTCAAGCGGCTCCACCAGCGGCATGTTGCCATAGGTATGAAGTCCGTACGTATAATATATATAGTCAAACTCATCGTCATTGACCCGGATCGATTCTCCCATGACCATAAATTTCTTCAGAAAGTCCGTGTAATCGTACCGCTCCCGCATCGCTTCTTTCAGATTCTGTTCCACGCTTTCGGCGTTATTTTTATCTTTACTGAAGCTCTTTAAGTCGGCTCTGATCCGCTCGCTTACTTTACGCCACTCTGCCTGGGACAGTTCCAGTTCTTCCCGTCTGTCCCAATAAATATGCTCGTCATAATGACAAAGCTTATACCATTCCTTCTTCGCCTTCTCGGACGGTTCTTCGATCCGAAAATGCCTGTAAAGCTTCTCCGCCGTCAGTCCGCCCGCCTGCTTCTTTAAAATCTCCAACCGGCTTTGCAGCATATCATCGGAAGGCATCGCCGTCAAGTGCAGATTCATGTCCAGAATCGTATGCTCCACCGCAATATCCGTCGCCATATCCCAATACTGCCGGTTCATTTTATCCGTCTCGAAACTATGATAGAAAATACAATGCAGAAGCGTATGCAGATACAGCCTTGCCGCATAGCCCTGCGCCGTCTTATACTGTCCGAGCAGCAGCACGGGATCATAATACAGCTTCGCACCGTCGAAAAGATGTGCGCCGGTCTGCTCCCTGCACTCCACCTTGAACTTAGACAGCGCCACATCCAGAAACCGCATATTGACTAAGATACCGTCGTGTGCCAGACGCATGATCTCTTCTGCGAGCTTTCGTATTTGAAGTTGTCGATCCGTTTGGCTCGTTTGACTCATAACCAATGCCATGCCCTTCTCTCAATCTTCAATTCGCTATAAGAGCCAGAATCAACAGATGCGCCGGATAAAACAGATAGAAAAACCATTTAGAAAAATTTCTGGCCTTCTCGGCACGGCGCCCGTTATACAGCACCAGCACAGCCACTCCCGCAGCTATGATCCCCAGCCCGGACAACATCGCATGCGCCACTGCATACGATGTCCAGTTACCCTGCACACCGTACATATAGCTCTGTACGTTAAACACTACAAAAACCACATATGCCACACCAAAACTGATAATTGTCTTCTTCCTGTTTCCCTTGCTGTTGTGAAACAGGATCGTGAAAAACGCTGCCAGAAGGGCCCAGTCACCGACAACCGTAACAAGCAGAAGCACCGTACACAAAGCCGCTCTAAGCCACGTATTCTGAACCTTTTCCATGACCACCAATATCATAAAACAACAGAACAGCGTATAAATCATATTCAGATTACCGAAATGAAACGCCATCGTATACGGAACCTGCGAAATTATGGCGAAGAGAAAAAGCCGCATTCCGTATTTCATCTTGGATCGCGTATAGTCGTACCCTTCCACCATAAAAAAACACATTACCGGTGCCGTAAAATAGCCGATATCCTCAAAGATCTCGTACAAAGGCGTACCATGTGTAAGCAGTGTATGCGCTATGTGGTTTAATAGCATGGTAAACATGGCTATGTACTTGATTGTGTCCCGATTTAAAATCTGTAACTTTGTGCCGGAAGTTTTTTCTTTTTCCATGGTTGATTCCCATCCTTTCGTCTGCGATATTATTCCTATACCAATATAACGAATGTTAATCCTCCATCTCTTCATCTTCCGCTACATTGAGATAGGCGATTAACACAAATTCCTGCAATCGCCCATTCTTACCATCCCATATCATTTAAGTTTGTATCGAGCCCTCACCGCTCAAATAAAAGGATTATACTTCTTCTCGTGCCCGATGGTGGTAATATCCCCGTGTCCCGGATAGACCTTCGTCTCGTCCGGCAGTTCAAACAGCCTTTCCTTAACTGATCTGACCAGTGCGCTCATACTACCCGTAGCAAGATCCGTTCTGCCAACCGACTCTAAGAAAAGAGTATCTCCCGCGATCAGTATTCCCGCTTCCTTAAAATAATAACAACAGCTTCCGCCCGTGTGTCCCGGCGTGGCAATCAGCTTACAGGTCATATCCGCAATGGTGATCTCTTCACCGTCCTTTAAATACCGATCCGGAATCACCGTATACGGTCTGCCCACCTGATCCGACACATTCGTGACCGCATCCTCGCAAAGCGCCTTTTCCTCTTCATAGGCATAGATCGGGGCACCCGACAATTCCCTAAGCTTATTGGTTCCCCAGATATGATCGAAATGTCCGTGAGTCAGCAGGATTCCCTTAACCTGTAACCCCTTATCCTTAAGCGTCTCATAGATATAATCCCCCTTATCCGCCGGATCAAAGAAGATCACATCCTTAGTCCCTTCCTTATACACAAAATAACAGTTCGTCTGACAGATCCCCAGCATCAGTCTGCCAATTTTTAAATCAGCCATGTCTTATTACCCCGTCGTCCTCTCAATATCAATAATGCTTTCTATCGTCCTAATCTTATCAATAATGCGCTGCAGTTCCTCACGGCTGCGAATCTCAAAGCTGACCATGATCGTCGCTGTACCCTGCTTGCTCACCCTCGTATTTAATGACAGAATATCAATCTCCTTCTCGGTGAGAGCCTTGGAGATATCCGCCAGAAGTCCGTTTCTGTTATTCGCGAATATACTGATCTCCGCAAAATATTTTCCTTCCGCCGCTTCCGTCTGCTGCCATTCCGCATCGATCAGCCTGTTACGGTCGATCTCCGGCAGATTCATGATATTCATGCAATCCGTCCTATGGATGGAGATTCCTCTTCCTCTGGTCACGAAACCGACGATCTCATCCCCCGGCACAGGACTGCAACACTTGGAGAATCGCACCGCCACATCGTGTATCCCTTTGACGATGATGCCTCTGGTACCCTTCTGCGTTCGGTCTCTGTTAATCTGGGCACTCTCCGCCACCTCCGCCATGACTTCTGCATCGGTCATCTCTTTACGGTGGTCGTTCTCATACATTTCCTGCATACGATTGATGATCTGACCCTCTTTGAGTCCGCCGTGCCCTATCGCCGCCAGCACCGAATCCCAATCCTGGAAACCGTATTTCTTCATGATGGCTTCCTGATATTTGGGAATCAGCACCTCCAACTGATTGATGGATTTTGCCTTGCAGTAGTTAGCGATCAGCTCCTTACCCTTGACAATGTTATCGTCTTTCAGCTCATGTTTGAACCATTGATTGATCTTATTCTTCGCCTGTGTGCTCTTA
>CAMWMS010000133.1 GCA_947175435.1 uncultured Lachnospiraceae bacterium
CTCTTGATCGCAGAGGCTGCCAGATCACCCACCATGGAAACCAGCGCACCAGCCGCACCCAAAAGCGCCGCTACCAATAACGGCAATGAAACACCCGTATATATGTTAATGACAAAATGCGTGTAGATTACGAACAGTAGCGCTGCGCCCAGCACACCGCCAACTGCACCTTCTACGGATTTCTTCGGACTCAGCTTCGGAGTCATCTTGTGCTTACCGATCAACACGCCCACCGCATAGGCACATGTATCGCTTCCCCACGAACAAAGGAAAATAAACCATACAAGATAATTGCCGTCGGAAAATCCCACCCTGATCAGATAGATAAAAGAAAGAAGCACCGGCGCATACAACCACGAAAACATAGCAGCCATGACCTGCGGCGCCTGATAACGCGGAAAAGCAAACACATAGATAAACAGAAATAGTATCACACCGACCACTACCGCGATCATTACAACCGGATATACCGCCCCGGCTCCGTCGCCGTTCTCGTTCGCGCGATACAGCGTAATAAAAAGCAGCGCATAGTATGCTACCGTGAGCGCCACACCCGCCAGCTCGAGCGCATTCCATTTCCGGTCTTCCGTATGTATCTTGCATGCCTTAGTCAATTCACGGTAAGCAATCAGGGAAACAAGGCAGAGTGTAACCGCCAGCACACCGTTTCCTGCAAGAATCGTCACCAGAGCAATGATCACTAATGAGATACCGCTTATAAGTCTCGTAACAAACATGCCCTGCTCCTCCCTACTCGTCCTTGACCAGACCGTATCGTCTGTCTCTCTTATTATATGCCTCAATCGCCTTTTCTAATTCTTCTTTGGAGAAATCCGGCCATGCCACGGGCGTAAAATACAGTTCCGTATAAGCAAGCTGCCATAACAGGAAATTAGATATGCGCTGCTCGTTACATGTACGGATCAGCAGATCCGGCTCCGGCAGATCATGCGTATCTAACTGATCACTGATCGCCTGCTCCGTAATATCCTCGGCATTCATGCTTCCGGCTGCCACACTGTCAGCCAGACGCCGCACAGCCCGGACGATCTCATCCCTGCCACCATAATTAATAGCGATCTGGAAGTGCAGACCGGTATTATCCTTAGTCGCCTGCTCCAGCTCTTCCATCCGCCTTCTGATATCCTCATCCAGTCTGCTCTTCTCACCAATGATTCTAACACACATGTTATTTTTTGCCGCCGTCTTGAGACAGGTTTTCATATAATTACGCAAAAGACCCATCAGGGCATTTACCTCGTCCTGCGGTCTGTTCCAGTTTTCCGTGCTGAAAGCATACACTGTCAGGTACTGTATCCCCATACGATACGCTTCTTCACAGATCACCTCCACCGTCTTAGCGCCTTGTACGTGCCCGTAATTACGCGGCATTCCCTTACTCTTGGCCCACCTACCGTTACCATCTAAGATGATCGCTACATGATTCGGAATGTTCATATTTTTCCCCCACTCGCAAAAAGAAGGGACAACAGAACAGATATTCTTATTCTGTAAGCCCCTCTCTATACTCTGTCTGTATTTGAGGCATATTCCGCCTCGTTATATAACTGCTACACTGTAAGAATTTCTTTGGATTTCTCTTCCACCAACTTATCGAGATCCTTGATAAACTTATCGGTCATTTTCTGGAGTTTGTCCTCCAGTTCCTTGATCTCATCCTCAGAGACCTCTGTTTTGGCTAATTTCTTCAAAGCATCATTGCCGTCACGTCTCGCATTGCGGATTGCTACCTTGCTCTCCTCGCCACGCTTCTTGACATCCTTCACTAATTCCTTACGGCGTTCCTCTGTCAGTTCCGGAAATACCAGACGAATCAGTGAACCGTCGTTGGATGGCGTAATGCCCACATCGGACATCATGATCGCCTTCTCAATAGCTTTGATCAGCGTTTTCTCCCAAGGTGCAATCTGAATAACCCTAGGCTCCGGAACCGTGATATTACCTACCTGCTGAATCGGTGTGGGTGTGCCGTAATAGTCTACCCTGATCTTGTCAAGAACATGCGGATTTGCGCGTCCTGCCCGAATTGCCCCGAGATCTGTCTCAAGAAAGTCATACGCCTTCTGCATCTTCTCTTCATAAGGTTTTAATCTTGCATCCATACTGTAATCCTCCAGCTCATATTTCGGCGGACAGCGAACCGAAGCGATACGCCGACGCCAAATTCTGCCTTGCTTATACGGTCACTTTAGTGCCGTTAAACTGACCCTTTATCGTATTTACAATACTGTTCTCCTCGTTAAGTCCGAATACCCACATCGGCATCTTATTATCCCTGGCCAGAATGGATGCGGTCATATCCACCACCTGCAGATTCTTCTCAATGACCTCGTCAATCGAGACATCAGTGTATTTCTTCGCTGCCGGATTGCTCCGCGGATCACTGTCATAGACACCATCCACCGCCTTGGCTAACAGTATGACATCCGCCTCTACCTCAATTGCACGAAGTACCACCCCTGTATCGGTTGAAAAATAGGGATGTCCGGTTCCGCCTGCAAAGAAGACAACCATATTCTTTTCAAAATATTTATTTGCCCTGTCCTTAGAAAACAGCTTTGTAAAGGAGCCGCACTCAAAAGGCGTAAGAATATTCGTCATCATGCCCGTTGAACGAAATATCTCGGATACATAGATGCAATTCATGATCGTTGCCAACATTCCGATCTGGTCGGCTTTCGTTCTGTCAATATTTTCACTGGAACGACCGCGCCAGAAATTACCGCCGCCAATTACGATTCCCACCTGAATCCCGTCATCTACCAGTTCCTTGACCTGCATAGCCACACCTCGCACCGTCTCCTCATCGAATCCGGTCTTCTTGTCGCCAGCCAATGCCTCTCCACTCAATTTCAACAGTATACGCCGCATATTCTTTTTTCTCCTGCTCTGTGTTAATAGAAGCTACAAGTCTTATTTCCTTTTCTTAAATTCCTCGAAGAAGGATGTCGGATTCACATCGGCATAGCACTGGGAACATAATCCCTCAATTACCGCACCGTTATTAATCTGTACGGATTTGGATTTAATATTGCCCATAACGATTGCCGTCGTGTCTAAAATAACCGGTCCCTGTACATCGATGTCACCTTTCACCGCGCCCGCAATGACCGCACTCGCTGCCGCGATATTGCCGATCACTACCGAACTCTGTCCGATCTTCACGCTGCCCTGACTGTTGACCTCACCTGTGATCTTTGCACCCTCGGCGTAGATTTCTGCCGCCTTGGAATCACCCTGAATCGTACCCGTGATATTCAGTTTGCCGTAAATGTCCAGATTACCATTAACGGTACCGATCAGTTCCATAGAACCTGCGGATACAATATCACCCGTTATGGTCATTCCCTCTGTCACTACTGCGGTCTCGTCAACTGCCACGCGGTTGATCGGCTCCTGTGTCTGTGTCTGTGTTTGCTCCTGTGTTAATGTCTGTGCGTCCATATTCTCCTCTTCCTCTCCACTTAATCCTGCTATTGTATTATCTGACTGTGCTTCGGGTTCCCCGGCCAGTTCAGCTTCCATGACTGCCTTAGGCTCTTTCGCAACTTCTGCCTCCGGAACCACAACCGCCTCCGGTTCCGGTACGATCTCTTCTTCCGGCTCCGTAATTGTCTCGGGTTCCGGTATAATCTCATCTTCCGGCTCTACCGCTAAGACCGGCTCCTCCGGTACGATCTCCTCCACAACTGCCGGCTCCGGCTCGAACAGCGCCGCTAAGTCTTCTGACATACTTTCGGGTAAAACTTCCTCTTCCAACGCATCATTCGCCGTATCCAGATCCTCTAATTTATCCAGCATGCTGATTAAATCTACGGAATCTACCGTCTCATCCTTTGTCAGCGCCTCATTTGTAAGTAATTCGTCGGGCGACGTATCTTCTGTCTCTGCGCTTCCCGCCATCGCCGCCTCTAACGCTTCCTCCGGCATCAGCTCATTTACAGCCTGTGATAAGTCTTCCTTCAAATCTGAGAAAAAACCCATTCTCACATCCTCCATTCTTTAGTCATTGCTTATATGATGAATCCGTTCCGTATCATCCGTGATCGGAAGGATCTTCGTATCCTCCATGGACTGAATCGTCTCAATCAGCTCAGGCAACGCCCGCACCGTCGAATTTTTCTCTGAAGCATCATGCATCAGAATAATTGCCTCATCATAATTCCTTAGCTTAGCGGTACAGTTTCTGATGATTTCCTCTGGACTGATGGACGAATTCATCGCATCACCCGAAGAGATATTCCAGTCAAAATAAGACATATCCTGCTCGTCCAGATATGCGATCAACTCATGCATGTCCACACGGCTCACCGTATTACTGCTCCCACCGGGAAATCTGCAGTATCTGCACCACACGCCCGTAGTGTCATATAAAAATTCCTGTAGCTTGCTTAAATCAGCACTGTAACTTTCCAGTGACTGATAGATCTCATTGTATTTGTGGCTATAGGAATGCATCGCCAGTGTGTGCCCCTCATCCACGATTCTTTTATATAACGCCTGATATTCTTCTTCCTCTTTCCCGACTACAAAAAAGGTTGCCTTCACGTCATAGTCAGCCAGTATATCCAGAATCCGATTTGTGTTGCTGCTCGGACCGTCATCAAAAGTCAGATACACCTTGCGGACATCTGTATCCTCCTCAGACTGATCTTCCCCGTCGATCCCTGTTCTCTCAAACTCGTCCACCCCGATGGTCGTATATAGCAACGGATCCCCGGACGCTTGTGCATTTTCAACACTCACTGTCTGAGTCCCGCCAGCCGCCGCCGTGATTGCCGACTTTGCCTCTTGTAGCTCTTTCTTCGTAATGTATAGACTGATTCCTAGAAAAATGCAGGTAATCAACAATACCAGTATCGTGGAAAGCGGAACAAAGATGATCAGATTTCTTAACCGCCGGATACGCTTACGCTTCGCCAGCTCGGCCTCCTGTTCGGCATCACTTTGTGCCATTATCATCTGCTCCTTATTCCATATTCTCTTATACTATATCACATCTCATGAATTACGGAAAGAAATTTTATGAAAAAAGCTCAAGAAAAATTATCCACACTGTAATTTTTCCAATATAGACCGGACATTTTTAGACGTCCTTAGACACTTTAACGCCCGTTATCCTCACATTCTTCCCGCTTTTTTTTGTCTCTCCAGGCGAGACACTCGCCGCTTCATTCTGTAGTTTCTTCTCCTCCAGAGCTTTTATACGCGCCTCCTCAGCCTTTCTCTGTTCAACCATGACCCTGAAGTGTTCCACACGCTCCTCGTTCATAGCAGATGCATCCTCCACGATGGCGAACTCATTCATAAGAGATTCAAAGGACGGATGAAAAATCTCTTGAATGGCTTTTTTAATTTTTTTAATTATTTTCATAGTCCGTTCCCTTCACATATAATTATTTATATAGTGACAAACTAAAAAAATTATACGCAATCTTTTCTTATATTTCAATTCATAAATCGCCGCGTAAACTCAGCATTAAGCGTTAATCTAACAGAACTCGACAGAATCAAAGAATAATGTTGTTAATAAATGGGGATTTTGGGTCAAACAGCTCCGGAAAACCTCATCAGGGTGTAAAGCCTTTATAATTCAATAAAGACTTTACACCCTGATTTGTTTATAGATTACTATTTAATTATTACATTTCATATTCTTCAGACGGAATGCCCAAAGAAGCAAGTTTATTCTTATATACTTTTAGTTGATACTCTAATTCCGGATTGTTGCCGGTATCTGCTTTTTTTATTCGTTGCAAATTCACGTAATAATCAATAGTGACTTGTTTTAATTCGTCAAGTGACATATCTGCAACCATCCTTTCACCACCTTTTTGGATTGATACAATCATTATAATGAATTATGTACAAGGTGTAAAGCTTTTATGAAATTTATTTAGTTTCCTTTCTTCTTCTCAGGATCACGATCACAACCGCAAAGACCACTGTCGCTATGATAACTGCCAGCCAAACAAAGCAGCATATTCCGAGGAATGTCGGGCAGATATGGCACAACCCGCATTTATGGCTTTGGTTCGCCTCATCCGTCTGCTGATAGGCGATCGCGTAGCTTGAGAACATCCCCGTGGTGATGGTGATGGTCACCGGCGTATCGTCTGAATCGTTCATCAATATATATTCGCCGTCATGGGCACGGATGATGTAATACTCCCTGCCCTCGCTTCGCAGTTCTTCCGGTATGCCGATGATCACCTCGACCGGCTCTTCGGTTTCGGTAACGGCATTCCAGTCACCTTCGTCGACTCTGATAAACATGGAGATGTCAATATACATGCCCAGTTTAAGCCCTGGCAGTTCATCCCGGTATGCCTCTACTGCGTCTTCTACCACTTCCTTATCCTGTGGCGGCACATTCTCTGAAATGTCCGTCACTTCTATTCTGATCTCAACGGTTTTACCGTCGCTGATAAGCTGTATGCCCAGACAGGGATTTCTGTGTCGGCATATGCCTCTTTTGCCGGTTTGTAGCCTTCTTCGCCTTCTGTTCCCTCAGCCTCAACATTCTCTGTACGGAGTGGATCAAGGTCTTTTACCTCGCCGCCCTTTTTCACCATCGGATCTTCTGTGTCCTCGCCGGGTTCAGCCTGTTCCTCTGTGTTTTCATCACTTACTTCCTCTTCCGTCGCCTGTGCGCCTGCACCTGCAATCGGGGATAAAAACAGACTGAATGCGAGCATTCCTGCCCCAAACCCCTTCCATAAAGATTTTCTTTTCATAGTATGAACTCCTTTCTTCGCACTTTTCTCGTGCGCCTTGTGATTTTACGAAATGCTCGTATAAAATCCTTATTTAATATAACAAAAAAACCACTTAAAAAGTGGTTTTGGTATATCTGGTCGGTTTTTAGGCAGATTTGGCTAAATAAAGAGCCATATTATGGCAGGTTATGGCAGAAATGATCTATTGAAAAGACATCCTTTCATTTGGATGTCTTTTCCCACAAAACCGTATTATGATGTTAAAGCATCGTTCCGAAATACTTCTTCACTTGTTCCCCACTCAACTGATACTGTTCACAGACTCGCGGGATGATTTCCTCATCCGGTATATTTAGGCTCCGCAGAATATTTATTGTGCTGACAATACTTTGATCATGCATTTCATCATTCTTTCTATGTAATTCTTCAATTGTCTGATTCTTCTTATCAAGTTCGTCTTTCTGCGCATCTATCGTATACTGTTGCTTATTGAGTTCATCCTTCTGCGCGTCTATCGTATCCTGCATCTCATCGATCATGTATTGCACTGTATTTTTGTCAAGCTCATACAATTCTTTCGAGAACATCTCCATCACCCTCTCCATATTTAGGCAGATCTCATAGCCTTCCTCATAAATTGCACGAAATTCCGGACATTCTTCAATTAACTCTATGATTTCCTCCGGTTCATCGCTTGTAAACAACGTCAGCCACGCAGCTCTCCTGTCGTTTATGTTCCTATTGTGCTTGCTTTTCTTGAAGATGTCAAGCGGAATGAACAGGTATTTCTGTAAAAGTTCTATCTGCAGTCCTGTGTCTGACTTCTGTTCGAAAAAGTGATAACATGTGTCAGGATAGTTATGGAACTCTCCTGGGCTTTTCTCAAACAGAACGATCGTATAGACGTTCTTGATATCCCGATAGCTGAACTTCTTTTGTTGCTCGCCTCTGACACGCTTATACTGGCGCAGCAGTAGATCCGCTGAATAACAGGCGCTCCTCTGTCCCGGAAACAGATAGCCTATTTTCTGCACCTCAACATTGGCTATGCTCCCGTCTTCCAGCTCCACAACGATATCCATAATCAACAGAGAACTCTCATCTGCGATTCTGGTGGAATCGCCGGGCAGAACCTTCACTACCCTTACTCTCTGACCTAATAGACCGGAAAGGAAATCATTGAACCGCTCCGGTACATACTCCGAGTTCATAACCTCTTTGAAAAAGCCGTCATACAGAAGTTTCAGCCCTTTTACGCCGGTGCAGATATTTAAGAACTCTTCCTGCTGCTCCGGCTTCCATCTGTCAAACTTTGTCTGGAGCGTATTGCTCTTCGCAATTTCTGCCAGCACCTCCTCCCGCTCCCTGACCATTGGGAAATATTCTTTTAATTTTGTTGCCATAAACATTCCTCCTCTTAGGTTAATTTTTTTCTCCAAGCAAAACAGTTGGAATCTCCGGCAGAAACCGCCGACTGTGCGAGACGCACAAATGATAAAACTATAAGAATAAATTTGATATGATAATAAATCATCGCTTTTGAAGTAGGTTGTCAAGTTTTTTATTACTATAAAAGAGTCGGTACCCTTACAGATTCAAGACCACACTGCGCAACACGATCGCCACATAATATCTGCCGCTTCAGAAATCTGTGGCAGGAATAGAGAAACAGTTCCACAATGCTTCCCATATATGCAAAAATGCCGGCCGTACCCCTTACTGCATATCCATACCCGCTCATTTCAATGTCCCCGAGCACCAGAAATCCATATATGCTTTCTTCACTTCTTCACTGCTTCTTCTCGGAATGGAAATTTGGAAACCGTTATGCATTTCCAAAGTATTTCCGGAAACCCTCCGCACAAAAGCGAGGTTCACGGCATAAGAG
>CAMWMS010000134.1 GCA_947175435.1 uncultured Lachnospiraceae bacterium
ATTTTTATTAAATTTTCAAGGTTCAAAATATTTAACTTAATGACATTGCGCTCCGCAAAAAGCGTAGCGGACACTAAACTCGTGAAAAACCTCGTTAAGTGCCGACGCTTTTTGAGGGGCCCCTTAAGATATTATCTTCCATCTGTGCTAGGTATTGACTTTGTCCGAGCTGTAATAATGAAAATAGAATAAGGCATTGAGGTAAAGAAGGGTTCATGGTAAAATGTACGCGATGGCAATGAGCAGTGATAGGGCGAAGCCCGCGAGCGAGATGAAGCGAAGCGGAATCGAGCGACACTGCGGGGTAAAGCGGAGTGGAGGTTAAAATGGGATATCAGGAAGCTTATGACAAATTGGAGAAAAACGAACAACTACATGTATTGAAATATTATGACGATCTGAGCGGTTATGAGAAGGAGGCGCTGATTGCACAGATCGAAAATACGGATCTGGAAGTGCTTAGACAATGCCGGCATAAGGAAGAGCTGAATCCGAGAGGTAAAATTACTCCGATCGAGGTAATGCAGCTTCCGGAAATCGAAAGCAGGCGGGAGGAGTATACCAGGATTGGTTTAGAGGCGATCAAGGCCGGAAAGGTGGGAGCCGTGCTCTTAGCGGGTGGCATGGGCACCAGACTGGGTTCCGATGCGCCGAAGGGGGTCTATAATATCGGGCTTTCGAAGGATGTATTTATTTTTCAGAGATTGGTGGAAAATCTGTTGGATGTGGTACGCCAGGCGGAGGCGTGGATTCCGCTCTATGTTATGACCAGCGATAAGAACCATGAGGCGACCACGGCCTTTTTTGAGGAAAAAGGATATTTTGGTTATAATCCGGATTATGTGACCTTCTTCATGCAGGATATGGCGCCGGCATCCGATTATAACGGCAAGGTATATATGGAAGAAAAATGGAAGATGTCTACGTCACCTAACGGTAACGGCGGATGGTTTTTGTCCATGATGAAATGGGGCGTTGTGGATAAGATCAGGGAAACGGGTGTGGAATGGCTGAATGTCTTTGCGGTGGACAATGTACTGCAGCGCATCGCCGACCCCTGTTTCGTGGGAGCAACCATTGACACGGGAAGTGCAGTGGGCGCTAAGGTAGTCAGGAAGAATGCGCCGGATGAGAAGGTGGGAGCGATCTGTCTGGAAGACGGCAGGCCGTCCATCGTGGAGTATTATGAGATGACGGAGGAGCTGATGAGTGCCACTGACGCGCAGGGAGAACCGGCGTACAATTTCGGTGTCATACTGAATTATCTTTTCCGGGAAAAAGACTTGGAGGAGATCGTGGCGAGAAAGCTGCCGTTGCACATCGTGGAGAAGAAGATTCCCTATCTGGATGACAACGGGATGACGGTGAAGCCGGAGAACCCCAACGGATATAAGTTTGAGCAGCTTGTGTTGGATATGATTCATGAATTGGATTCGTGTCTGCCCTATGAGGTAGTCAGAAATCATGAGTTTGCGCCGATCAAGAATAAGACGGGAATAGATTCCGTGGAGAGCGCGAGGGAGCTGTGCAGGGAAAATGGGATTGAGTTGTGATGACATTCAAAATATAGCGATTTGTGATTGATAACGTACGCCCTGAGAAAAGTTAATATCTACGGAACCGCGCTTTCGCTCCGTAAAAAGCGTAGCAGACGCTAAACTCGTGAGTTGCTTTGCAACTCAGAACCTCGTTAAGCGCTGACGCTTTTTAAGGGGTTCCTTAAGATATTAACTTTCCTCAGGGCTGGTTTTTGCTTGATAATAGTTTAGCCATGCCATTCATAAGTTGCAAGTAGCTTTTTTTGTATAACATTTTGACAGATTTGAATAACATTAGCAACTTGTATAGATCGTGGATGAGAGTGTACACTATGGGTAAAACAAGAACAGGATATGCGAGTGATAAAATGTATCGGGTTCATCCGATTAACATTTTCACAAGGCAGCAGATTGAAGAAAGGGCAGGTGTATTGAAATGGCAATTTTGGTTACGGGCGGCGCAGGTTATATCGGATCTCATACTGTAGTAGAATTACAGAATGCGGGATATGACGTAGTGGTTGTGGATAATCTGGCGAACTCCAGTGAGAAATCTTTGGAGCGTGTGGAGAAGATCACAGGTAAACCGGTGAAGTTCTACAAGGCGGATATTCTGGATAGAGAAGCTTTGGAGAATATTTTTAAACAGGAGAAGATCGACTCCTGTATACATTTTGCAGGGCTGAAGGCCGTGGGCGAGTCCGTACAGAAGCCTTGGGAATATTATGAGAACAACATCGCAGGTACATTGACGCTGGTGGATGTTATGCGTAAGAACGGCGTGAAGAATATTATCTTTTCTTCTTCTGCTACCGTATATGGCGATCCGGCGATTATTCCGATCACAGAGGAATGCCCGAAAGGACAGTGTACGAATCCTTACGGCTGGACGAAATCCATGCTGGAGCAGATTCTTACCGATATGCAGAAGGCGGACCCGGAATGGAATGTCATCCTGCTTCGTTACTTTAATCCCATCGGCGCGCATAAGAGCGGTACGATCGGTGAGAACCCTAACGGAATCCCCAACAACCTGATGCCGTATATCACACAGGTGGCCGTAGGCAAGTTAAAAGAACTGGGCGTGTTCGGTAACGATTATGACACACCGGACGGAACGGGTGTCCGTGATTATATTCACGTAGTAGACCTTGCGGTTGGTCATGTGAAGGCGCTTAAGAAGATCGAGGAGAAAGCGGGACTTTGTATCTATAACCTGGGTACGGGCGTAGGCTACAGTGTATTGGATATCGTGAAGAATTTCGAGGAAGCGACCGGAGTGAAGATTCCCTATGTGATCAAGGACAGACGTGCCGGCGATATTGCAACCTGCTATTCCAACGCGGATAAGGCAAAGAGAGAGCTGGGCTGGGAAGCACAGTACGGAATCAAGGATATGTGTGCAGATTCCTGGAAATGGCAGAGCAGCAATCCGAACGGGTATGAAGATTAATAAAAAGTAAAAAAAGAGAAGGCGCGGATTAAAGATCCCAGCCTTCTTTTTTATGCGCAGACCCGTGCAAAGGAAGTATGCCACTAAAGTGGCGCACGGGTCGCGCGGCGAGTAGGGAGAAAATCGTCCCTACTCGATTCACGCTACATACAGATACATAAATATGAAATGGCAGATGCTTCCTCCCATCACAAACAGATGAAAAATTTCGTGGGAACCGAAATGCTTATGCTTCTCATTAAAGATCGGCAGTTTCAGGGCGTAGATGATGCCACCGGCCGTATAGACGATGCCGCCTGCCAGAAGCCACAGGAACGCGCTGTGCGACAGTGTGTTCCGTAAGGTGCCGAACACGGCGATACATGCCCAGCCCATGGCGATGTAAAGCACGGAGGAGAACCATTTCGGGCAGGTGATCCAGCATGCTTTGATGATCATCCCAACAATGGCAATACTCCATATAGCGGCTAACAGCGTATATCCCAGTTTGTTGCCCAGAACAACGAGACAGACTGGCGTATAGGAACCGGCAATCAGTACGAAGATCATCATGTGATCCACTTTGCGAAATACTCTTAGTATATTGTCTTTTACGGTGACACTGTGATAGACGGCGCTGGCGCCGTACAGGGCAACCATGCTGCTGATAAATACCGTCATGGCAATAAATGTTATATGATCTGCGCCCGTGGCCGCTTTTACCATAAGCGGTGTTGCCGCTATGATCGCCATCATCATGCCGATGAAATGTGTGATGGCGCTTCCGGGTTCACGAATTGTAATTTGCATAGATATTTCCCCTCCTTGATATAGTAGTGTTGCGGTCATAATTCAAAAAAAAGCAGAGATTTTAGAACACAATACCAATAACTGCGACACATAGTATCTAAAACTACATGAGATATATTATAATACTACTCTTTAAAGTATGCAGTGTCAATGTTATTATGCACAATATTTGGAGATTATTTTGAGATCATATGGAAGAAATGTTAAAAAAGTGAAAGAACGGACATTTTGCGGTCAGTCTTCCTCGATAACGTGGATTTCCAGATAATCGAAATCAATGGATTCGATAAAGTTATCCTGCGTAAATCTGGTTTTGTCGTGGCGCTTAAAGTCCTGAACGGTAGCGTCCAGCCAGATGGGTTTGCCCAGATCGAATCGGTAACATACCTCGTCCAAGGCGCGAAATACCTTATGTGTGCGCGTCTCCGCCGAGGCATCCTCAATGACGGTGTCACGCAGCATATGATTGTCTTTAAATTCTTTAGCCCACAGACGAAACATAGATATACTCCTTTATGAAAAAGTAACTTGATATAACTATACAAATCCCGGCGCAAAAAGTAAACACCTTTCTTTTCTATATAAATATGGTACACGGAATAAAGCAGTGACAAAAGAATCAGAATTTGCAAAAGATTACAGCACATACTATCCCTTACTACATATATTATTCTTAGGGGCTTTCTTTCGGATGGGCGCTTAAGGCGGAAACGGTTTCTGCTATATCTTGTTGCCTCTCCACAAATTTGAAGAATTATAAAGGTAAAAATATACAATAAAAATTAAATAATTATGAATTTTTTGTATAATATATACACTTTATCCAAAAAATATGGTATACTCTTCATATATAGTTAGCGACAGGTCGTTTGCTATAAATAATGAGCAGCAAATTTGTGTGAATCTCAGGGGGAAGTAACAGAGGTATGGAAATCAGAATAGATCGGGACGGAGATATCGACAGTTGGAAAGAAGTGACACTGATCTATAACTCCGCTTTAAAGCAGATCTCCACGAAGCTGGAGATTCTGAATGATGAATTTCAGCATGTACACAGGTATAATCCGATAGAACATATTAAGTCACGTATTAAGACGCCTGAAAGCATTGTTAAGAAATTAAAGAAACACGGTTATGAATCTACGATTAATAATATGATCCGTTATGTCAACGATATTGCGGGTATTCGTGTCATATGCTCGTTTGCATCGGATATCTATCAGATTGCAGAGATGATCAGTAATCAGAGCGATATTAAGGTAATCTCAGTGAAGGATTATATTGTGAATCCGAAAGCGAGCGGGTATAAGAGTTATCATATGCTGGTGACGGTGCCGGTTTATCTGTCTGACCGCATAGCGGATACGAAGGTGGAGATACAGATCAGGACGGTTGCCATGGATTTCTGGGCTAGCCTGGAGCATAAGATACACTATAAGTTTGAAGGCAATGCACCCGAGCATATCAAGGATGAATTGGTAGAGTGTGCGCAGATGGTGTCTGATCTGGATGCCAGAATGCTTGCGCTGAACGAAGAGATTCAGCATATTGAGCAGCAGGAGCTGGAAGAGTATTCGGAGTAATGGTGAAAGCGGATAAGAGCGTCGCGTAATGACCGGCTGCGGTCATTACGCGACGCTTTTTATGTTATAGGGAGAGTGCTCTTAAAAAACCCTATAAAATGAGGAGTGCCCAAGCACCTTGCGGCGCCTGGGCTATTATGAAAAAATTTATCTATGTGTGTAATGTTAAACATTACATTTTCTCTCGTTTGGTATAGTTAAAGTATACTGTTTAAATATGAATAAATTATGAACAACATGTAAAGTTATCGTGAATGTTTACAATGAAGGAGAAAAAATGTTGTTAAAGTTGTGCAAAATATATAAAAATGCAGAACGAGGGAGAAAGAGCAGAATTGCAAACCGGATCGTTCCGCATTCGCTTTGCGGTTGTCATATCATTGCAAAAGTGTTAAAATGCCAGTAAGTTGTTTGGCATATTACATAGACAGAAAGAAACGGGAAACACGACAGGAGCGGTGCGGAGGAAAAATATGGATACTTTTATTGATAAAATTGCACAAAAGAGAAATGCACAGGAGATGATCCGGGCGAACATGACAGCGGAGGCTGTTAAAATGGAGCAGATGGAGAATCAGATGAGGGAATATGATGCGCTCATGCAGGAGATCAGACAAGTTAATCTGAAGACGGCGACGAATGTCTCGGAACTCCAGGAAGCGCTGAAAGAATGTATATCAAGATTGGAGGCTGCGCAGGCGCAGGAGCCGCTGAAAGAATGCATATCAAGATTGGAAGCAGTGCAGGCGCAGGAGCCGCTGAAAGAATGCATATCAAGATTGGAAGCTATGCAGGAACAGGAAGCGCTGAAAGAATGTATATCAAGATTGGAGGCCATGCAGGCACAAGAGCCGCTGAAAGAATGTATTTCCAGGCTGGAGGCCATGCAGGAACAGGAAGAACCGGAGACGCTAAGCAGTCAGGAACTGGCGCAGATCAGAGAGCTTTTGGATGAGAAATTTAAACAGTCGGACGATTTCCTGCATCGGGAGAATGTCAAAGTATACCGTAATGTGCAGGCGGCTATGACAGAAGAACTGAGCAAGCATACAGAGGAGCTGAAGAAGAGCCAGATCGAAAACAGGGGAAGCAGAGCGGTGTTGCCGATCGCTATTTTGATCCTGATCGGAGTGATCGCAGATATTTTGATCAAGCTGTTTGCCATTGTGATTCCGATGTAGTGATGCGATTACAGGAAACGGAGTGTTTACGATGAGCAGACAAACATGGAAAGCGGGAAATATGCTCTATCCGCTGCCGGCAGTTTTGGTCAGTGTGGCTGACCGTGCAGGCAGATCTAATGTTTTTACCGTGGCATGGACGGGGACGATCTGTTCCGATCCGCCTATGGTGTCCATATCCGTCAGACCGGAACGCTATTCTTACCATATGATAGAGGAGACGGGAGAATATGTGATCAATCTGACGACGGAATCACTTGCCTATGCAACGGATTACTGCGGTGTTAAGAGCGGCAGGGATGTAGATAAGTGGAAAGAGACGGGATTGACGCAGATCAAGGGCGGGCACGTACAGGCACCTATGGTGGCGGAGAGTCCGGTGAATATAGAGTGCCGTGTGACGCAGAAGCTGGAGCTGGGAACCCATCATATGTTTCTGGCTGAGGTCCTTGCGGTTCATGTGGACGAACAGTATATGGATGAAACAGGCAGATTTCTGTTAAACGATGCAAAGCCGTTAGTCTATTCCCACGGTAGGTATCTGGGGGTAGGGAAAGAAATCGGTTCATTCGGTTACAGTGTAAAAAAGGACAAGACAAAGCAAAAGCATTGGAACAGTACGTCAGGTCATGATAACAGGAGGCGATAGCAGCCGGATTAATGCTGCCGGGTAGGGCGATCCTGTAACAGGCTGCCGCGGACGATCGAATCCGCACCATAACGTTTTCGGATAGAATCCAGAGCGGCATCAAGCTGCTCTTTTTTCTTGGAAGAAGGCTCTGTGCGGGAGACAGACGACTGCGAGGATTGCGGCAGGTCGAAGAGAGACATCTGCACCGGCTCCGTGCAGGAGACCAGCTTGGAGGAGCGGATACCCAGAAGCCGCACCGGTGTGCCGTCCCAGATTTCATCAAAAAGGTCACAGGCAGTCCGATAGATCGTATCAGTATGGTTGGTCGGGGTAAGCAGGGTGGTCTGGTGAGATACCTTCTTAAAAGTGTTATATTTGATTTCCGTGCTGATCATACCGGCAGACTGGTCGGAAGCGCGCAGCCGGCCGGAGACGGACTCCGCCAGAGACAGCAGGACTCTGTGAGCTGTCTGCGTATCTTCGGCATCCTGACTTAACGTAGTGGAGTTGCCGATCCCCTTGGCATCTGCGTGGGTGGTAACTACCTCGGATGCGTCGATTCCGTTGGCGTATTCCCACAGAAGCGTACCATGGCTTTTCAGATGCGCTTTCACGATGGAACGGTCGGTACGGGCCAGGTCGCCGATGGTCAGTATCTCTAATTTGCGTAGCGACTCTACGCTGGAATGACCGCACATAAACAGGGAGGACACAGGGAGAGGCCACATCTTTTCCTGAATCTCATGGGAGTATAGTGTGTGTACCAGATTGGGCTTGCGGAAATCGGACGCCATCTTTGCGAGGACTTTCCGGTCGGAGATCCCCACATTGACGGTGAACCCCAATTCTTGTTCGACACGGTCTTTGATCAGATGGGCGGCGGCTTCCGGAGACGGATACTGTCTGCGTATAGGGGTATAGTCCATGTAGCACTCGTCCACGCTGACCTGCTCGATATCCGGGCAGAAGCCGGACAGTAGTTCCATCAATTCCCGGCTCCTGCGATCGTACAGTTTATGATCCGGGGCCTCCAGCGTCAGACCGGGGCATTTACGCATGGCATTGACGATGGGTTCACCCGTAACGATGCCGTAGGATTTGGCGGGTATGGATTTTGCCAGCACTACGCCGTGACGCTTCGCCATGTCGCCTCCGATGATGGAAGGGATCGTGCGCAGATCGACAGAGTCGCCGTTATGCAGTTTTTCCAAAGCGCTCCAGCTTAAGTAAGCGGAGTTGACGTCTATGTGAAAAATAATTTTATCCATACCCGAATTATACATCACTTTACTTTTCGTGGAAATACTGCTAGAATATAAAATGTTACGTTTTTGTTACAAATGAATTATTGTTCGGATATAATCATTACCTGATACAGATAGAAGTTACCAAAACATACCAACCGGCA
>CAMWMS010000135.1 GCA_947175435.1 uncultured Lachnospiraceae bacterium
ACAGCCTGCGAGCGAGATGAAACGAAGTGGAATCGAGCTGCGGCACTGCGGGGTAGATACTTAGAGGGCAGATTACACAAAATGTCCTCTTGTGTCGGGCTTCGGAAAATGGATTTTCTAAATGTTCCGACAAAGATGGTGAGAGGCTGACGCAACTGCCCTCTATGCGCTTCCGTGCGCATTTCGGGCTTTTGAGGACATCCGTGTCCTCAAATTGCTATGTAATGAGCGGAACATTAACAAAATCTCATTTTCCTGCGCAAGACGACTGCGAGGACATTTTGTGTAATCTGCCGGCAGCGTATTGGCGGTGCGGAATCATGCGGAGCGAGAGCGCGACGACGAAGATATTGACTTTCTTCTGTGCGGACGATATAGATATATTGTGAACGGTACTATTTTAGATAAGGAATAACATATGGACAATATTGCGATTAAGGTTACGGATGTAGAGAAAGTGTATAAGCTGTATGATAAGCCCTCTGACCGGATCAAGGAAGCTCTGGGATTCGGGCGGGGGAAGCACCATACGGAGCATCATGCCCTGAAGGGGGTCAATCTGACTATCAGGCAGGGAGAGTGCGTGGGGATTATCGGGACAAACGGTTCGGGCAAATCCACGATTCTCAAGATTATTACAGGAGTTTTGAATGCGACACGGGGCGAAGTGGAGGTCAACGGACGTATTTCCGCGTTGTTGGAATTGGGCGCGGGTTTTAATATGGAATACAACGGAATTGAAAATATATATTTGAACGGGACCATGATCGGATTCAGCGAGAAGGAGATTGATGAAAAGCTGGAATCGATTCTGGAGTTTGCGGATATCGGCGAGTATGTGCATCAGCCGGTGAAAACTTATTCCAGCGGTATGTTCGTGCGCCTTGCCTTCGCAGTGGCGATCAATATCGATCCGGAGATTCTGATCGTGGATGAGGCGCTGTCTGTGGGCGATGTCTTTTTTCAGGCAAAGTGTTATCATAAATTTGAAGAATTTAAGGAGTTGGGAAAGACCATCGTGTTTGTCAGCCACGACCTGAGCAGTATCAGCAAATACTGTGACAGAGTAGTGCTGCTTAACCAGGGCACTAAGCTGGGTGAGGGAAAGCCGAAAGAGATGATAGACATCTACAAGCAGGTTCTGGTAGGACAGTATGTGGCGCCGGAGTCGGAGCAGGGCAGTCTGCTGGATGATGAAGAGCTTCGTAAGGCGGCATCCGGCAAAAAAGCGGAAGAAGGCAGCGGGAAAAACGCTGACGTGAAGTCCCGCGGGAATGGCGGCGAAACAAGCCCGGACGGTGCGCTAGCGGAGAATCCGGAACTTCTGGAATACGGGTCTAAGAAAGCCGTCATCACGGAATACTATATTACGGACCAAAAGGGAGTAAAGACATCGGCAATATTGAAAGGAAGCACATTTTCCATCTGCATGAAGGTACGGATGCAGGAGGATATCCACGCACCGATATTTGCTTTTACAATTAAAAATGTGCGCGGTACGGAAATTACCGGCACCAATACCATGTTTGAGAAAGCTTTTTTAGAGCCTGTGGAGGCGGGTGATGTGCGGGAAGTGGTCTTTACGCAGGACATGAATCTACAGGGTGGCGATTATCTGCTGTCTCTGGGAGTTACGGGGTATGAGAATGACGATTTTACGGTGTATCATAGGCTGTACGATGTACTAAACTTATCGGTGATTTCCGATAAAGATACGGTAGGATTTTATGATATGAATTCCGTGATCGAGGTGCGAAGCATCGAGGCGTGACAGTGCATTTGCTCGGACGGCCTGCTATAAAAAGTAAAGGAAAAGTAACTGTTCAGAAGGTGTTTCCGCGAGGTGTTTTTTGTGAGTGAAGCGTAAGCGGAAGTCACAGAAAACCCGAGACAGGCATGCGCGCAATTATGCAGAATGCATAATTGCTGTGCATCTTCGTAACTGTGAGGAACAGGGTTCTGAACAGTTACAAGGAAAACATGATGTCGGAAGAAAAAATCGAGGAAATCGGAAAAATTAAATTGGATCTGACCCATTATCCGGGCGAGGACTATTACTGCGACGGGGATGTGGAAGATGAGTTATTAGATATCACCCGTAATTATTCGGAAGTGGAGTATCAGCGAATCATCGAGGAGCGGGGAAGCTGGCCGATTTTGTATCATTTGTCCGCGCAGCGGGAGAATATTGTGGAGTGGCTTCCGATTACGAAGGATATGAAGGTGCTTGAGGTCGGCTCAGGCTGCGGGGCGATCACTGGCGCATTGGCGAGGAAAGCGGGGGAGGTTACCTGCATAGATCTGTCCAGGAAACGGAGCCGGATCAATGCATATCGGCACATGGAAGCGGACAATGTGACCATACATGTGGGCAATTTTCAGGACGTGGAGCCGGATCTGCCCTGTGATTATGACTACATCTGTCTGATCGGTGTGTTTGAGTATGCACAGGCGTATATCCAGTCTGAGACGCCGTATGAGGATTTTCTGAATATTATCCGCAGACATGTGAAGCCGCAGGGGACGATAGCCATTGCGATAGAGAATAAATTTGGTCTGAAATACTGGGCAGGATGCAGGGAAGATCATCTCGGCACCTATTTCAGCGGTCTGGAGAATTATCCTGACGGGGGTGTGGTGAGGACATTTACGGCTGACGGACTGCGTGGAATTGCCAGGCGGTGCGGTTACGAACAGGTGCAGATGTATTATCCTTATCCCGACTATAAATTTATGACATGTCTCTATTCCGATGACAGACTCCCGAAGGTGGGGGAGCTTACGACCAATCTCAGGAATTTTGATAGGGACAGGCTTTTGTTGTTCGACGAGAAAAGAGTATTTGATGCGATCATACAGGAAGGGCAGTTTCCGTTGTTCTCTAATTCTTATATGATGCTGCTTGGGCCTGCGCCGGAAGAGAAGTACGTGAAGTATTCAAGCGACAGGAAACCGGAATTCCGAATTAAGACGGTTCTTCGTGAGAACAGGACGGGGAAATGCATAGAGAAACATCCGTTATCATACGAGGCGTGGCAGCATATAGAGAACATGGAGAGAGTCTATGAAAAACTTTGTGAACGCTATGATAACAGCGGTCTGGCCATTAACAGGTGCAAGCTGGAGCGGGCGAATACCACGACGACAGCGGAGGTCGGACTAGAGACGGAACCGCCCTGTCTGCGTTTCGAATATCTCGAGGGAAGAAGTTTGGAAGAGCTGTTGGACGAGTGTCTGGCGCGAAATGATGTGGAGCGTTTTCAGGATCTGTTTGATGAGTACCTGAAACGCATCAGCTGTGGTGAGGAGAAACCGATTATCGATTATGACTTGATTTTTGCGAATATTATTGTACCGGAAGATGTAAATAACGCGTGGAATGTTATAGATTTTGAGTGGAGTTTTCAGAAAGCGGTTGATACGAAACAGATCGCGTTTCGGGCAGTCTATTGTTACTTACTTGAAAACGAAAATAGGAATAAATTAAATCTTGATTCGATTATTCAGAAGCTTGGCGTTGATCAATCTGAGGCAGAACAGTACCGCAGACAGGAGATGCAATTTCAGAAATATGTGACCGGTAAGGGCATGTCTATGGCGGAGATCAGGGAGGCGATCGGCTGCCCGGTCTATACAGTGGAGGCTTTCTGCAAAGGACAGGAATCGAACGGGCAAAATGACCGTGTGCAGATCTATGAGGATACGGGCGCAGGATTCAGTGAAGAGCAGTCCTTCTTTCCGGATGAGGCGGGCGAGCAGATTCGTGTGACGCCGGAGGGTATGACGGAACTGGAAGTGACCGTGCCGGGCGGAAGAAGCTCATTGAGAATTGATCCTTGCAGCGATTACTGCTTGGTATATATTCAGGAGATCAAGTATAACGGTGTGTCTGTTCCGTGGAAAGGCAGACAGATACAGATGAACGGATTTAAGGTTGGCGAAAATACTTATGTTTTTCCCACCCGCGATCCGAATATTACGGTATCGCTTACAGGGCTTGCGGGAGAGGAGCGTAATCTGCTGCAAGTGTCAATGGAAGTAACGAAACTGCCGGAGGAGACGGTAAAACATATGCAGAAAAGGGGACTGTTTTAACAGATGAGCGGACGGACGAAATGCTATGACTGGGCGACTTATTATGAAACTGCCTATGAAACAGAGCGCAGGAACAACAGTACATTGGCGGGGAAGATCGGGGATTCGCAGAGAAGGCAGGAAGATTTAGATGATAACCTGAACCGCATTTACGCGAGCCCCTTCTGGAAAATGACATCGCCTTTTCGCAGCTTGTACCATGCTTTCAAAGGGGAACGGCGGCGGACCACGGATATTGACAGGAGTTCTGAGGCGGATTCCTGTCTCTTGCGTTATGAAGAGGAGGTGCGGCGGCAGGAGTATCCTTATGCGGAGTGGATCTTACGGGAAAGTAACAATAGTTATATAAATGACAACAGATCTTCTGTCATGGTGGACGGATGGAAGATGATTGATATTCCACAGACGGATATCGTAATTCTCGCTTATGGCAGGGGTATTATCAATAACAAATGCTTGGAAGAAGTTAAATCATACTTTAATAAAAATATGCTTTGCAAAATTGCCTATACGGATGAAGATTTTTATTGGGAAGATCTCTCCGGCCGTATGCAGCCCTGGTTTAAACCGTGTTATTCACCGGATACGCTGCTGGCTTATAACTGTTGGGGGCATCTGGTGGCGGTAAAGAAAGAGTTCCTGCTTGAGACCCGTTTCAGTGTAGAGAGTATGAAGACGGAAGAACGGGAGAAGTTATCGGCTCGTTTTTATGATCTGTGTCTGCGTCTGGAAGAAGCGGTGTGCAGGCGGTGCCGGCTGGAGAGTGTTCCGATTTATCAGGCAATCTGCCATATAGACGGCGTGCTCTATCACCGTCGTTATGAGCCTTCCGAGGAAGTAAGGCAACGGCTGGAAACATGCGCGGATAAAGAAGAGCAGTTCGGGATTGTCCGGCAGTATCTGCAGAACGAATTAGAAAGCGGGTGTTATTTGGAAGGCGCAGGGGCGGATTGTGTGGCTGTGCGGGAACAAGCGCTTGCCAGACGGGGTGTAAAGGCTGTGTTGATGAGCGCCGGGGAGCCGGATCTGTATCACGTGGTCTACGACACGTCCATTTCGGGAAGGGAGCGCTGTGTCCGGGCTCAGAATGAGGACAGGCAGATCCCGCCGCATTATATGGTCTCCGTTGTGATTCCGTCTAAAGATCATCCGGAGGTGTTGGAACGATGCCTGAAATCATTTCGGGAGAAAACGGATTACCCTTACTATGAGTGGATCGTTGTAGATAACGGCAGTAGTGATGAGAATCGTGCCAAGATAGAGAGACTTCGCAGGAAGTACGGTTTCACTTATCTCTATGAACGTATGCCATTTAATTTCTCAAAGATGTGTAATATGGGGGCTGCGCAGGCAGTGGGCGATCTGATCCTTCTGTTAAATGATGACGTGGAGATCATAGAGCGCAGCTGGCTTCGCCGCATGACGGGCCAGGCTCTGCAGCCGCACGTGGGAGCAGTGGGTGCGAAGCTGTGGTACGCAGGTACACAGAATATTCAGCATGTCGGGATTACTAACATGGTGATCGGACCGTCCCATAAGCTGATTACTTTTCCGGACGACAGAGACTACTATTACGGACATAATAGAATAACATACGATATGGCAGGAGTGACCGCAGCATGTCTTATGGTGAGCCGTAAGAAATTTGAAGAGGCAGGCGGCTTGGATGAGACGATGGCGGTGGCTTACAACGATGTAGATTTCTGCTTTAAATTGCTTGAGGCAGGTTATTATAATGTACAACGAAATGATGCGGTGCTGTATCACCATGAGTCATTAAGCCGCGGTTTGGATGAAGGGGATGAGGATAAATGGAAGAGGCTTCTTACAGAGAAAGAGAACCTTTACGCGAAACATCCGCAGATGAACAGACACGATCCCTTCTATCATAGGGCGTTGATCGACAATGCGTCGGATTATGGGTGTAATTATAAGTTTCCCTATGAAGAGCATCTGTTGACGACCGAAGTGGAACCGTTGCAGGGTAAATTGACTAGAAAAGTCAATAAGAGCTGCCTGCGGCTCACCGTTGACAGGGCGGAGATACAGCATAAGATCCATGCTGGTGAACCTGATATTCTATGGGTTATGGGCTGGTGTTATGTACCCGGGATAAATAATGCATATTTCGATAAACAGGTACTGCTTCGCCGGGAGGATCAGGATGGCGGTAAGGCATTAAGCGGTGTAGTGTATACTGCTGTGCCGGCAGACTGGCATCGCAAGGATGTGGAAGCTATCCTGCCAATGGAACAGGGGATCGGTCTGTCAGGTTTTGTGCTTCGGGTGCTGCGGGATGATCTCCCATCGGGAACTTACCGCATAGGCATGTTATGTAAGGATACGCAGGGCAATAAAATGCTGGCATGGAGCGATAAGACATGCAGTGTGTAACTGTCAGACGGCTGTATCGATGCGGCGTGAACGGAAGTCTATGATCAGGACGGAGAGGATTTATTGCATGGAACAGAAAGAACGTAATCAGATGACGGAGGAAGAGGCGCTTCGTTACTATAAAGCTGCTTATGAGCGGGAGCGGGACAAGGGACGCGTGCTGGCGGATAAGCTGGCGCAGGCCGGGCAGCAGGAAAAGGCGCTACAGGAGAGACTTCAGCACATCAAAGGCAGTGTATTCTGGCGGATGTCCAAGCCGCTTCGCATGGCGGTGCACTGGGTACGCAGGACGAAGGAACGCTTGGGACAGTACGGTAGTCTGAAAGGGATACTGCGCAAGCTGAATGCCAAGAAGATTGAGTTCGAAGCACGCTCGCAGCATGGCACAGCGAGTTTTCCCAATGAGGAAGAGGCCGGGCGCCAGAGAGAGACGAAATTTCGCAGAGATATCAAGTTCAGCATCTTAGTGCCGCTTTACAATACACCGGAGAAGTTCTTAAGACAGGCCATCGATTCTGTGCGGGAACAGACCTATGGAAACTGGCAGCTTTGCCTGGCGGACGGCTCCGACGCAGAGCACAGCGATGTGGAGCGGATCTGTCGGGAATATGCATCGGAGGATGTTCGTATCTATTACAGAAAGCTTCCCGAAAATGAGGGAATTTCCGGTAATACCAATGCCTGCCTGAGCATGGCGGCGGGCGATTATATTGGGCTTTTTGATCATGATGACGTGCTGCACCCCAGTGTACTCTATGAATACATGAAAGCCATCTGTGATCAGGATGCGGATTATATTTATTGCGATGAGGCGACTTTCAAAGGCAATAAGACCATAGATGATATGATCACCCTGCACTTTAAGCCGGATTTCGCACCGGATAATCTTCGGGCGAATAATTATATCTGTCATTTCAGCGTTTTTGACAAGAGGCTGTTAGAGGGAACGGAGCTGTTCCGTTCACAGTTTGACGGCAGTCAGGATCACGATATGATTCTGCGGCTCACAAGCAGGGCGAAGCATATAGTACATGTGCCGAAGTTACTCTATTACTGGCGTTCCCACGCGGGCAGCGTGGCGGCAGACATAGGCGCTAAGAGTTATGCCATCGAGGCGGCCAAGGGTGCGGTTGCGGCACATCTGCGTGAACAGGGGTATAAGAACTTTGAGATCAGCTCCACGAAGGCATTCGAGACCATTTTTCAGATTAAATACGAAATACAGGGCAGTCCGAGGGTGAGCATCGTGATCCCCAACAAAGATCATATCGAAGATCTGCGGCGCTGTATTACATCGATTCTGGAGAAAAGCACGTACGATAACTATGAGATCATCGTGGTGGAGAATAACAGCACCACGGAAGAAATTTTCGATTATTATAAGCAAATACAGGAAAACCCGAATATCAGAGTCATTACTTATGAGGGAGATTTCAATTATTCCAAGATCAATAATCTGGGTGTGTCTCATGCGCAGGGCGATTACATCCTGCTGTTGAATAATGACACGCAGGTCATTACTCTGGACTGGATCGAGGAACTGCTCATGTATGCGCAGCGGAAGGATGTGGGCGCGGTGGGTGCGAAGCTCTTTTATGAAGACCGGACCATTCAGCATGCCGGCGTAGTGCTGGCGTTGGGACAGCACAGAACCGCGGGACACAGTCATTACCGCGTCAGCAGTAATAATCTGGGCTATATGGGGCGGCTGTGTTATGCGCAGAACGTGATGGCGGTAACGGGAGCCTGTCTGATGATGAGAAAAGAGGTGTTTGACGAGCTGGGCGGGCTGGACGAGAGCTTCGCGGTGTCGTTAAATGATGTGGATCTGTGCGTCCGTGCGTGGAAGGCGGGATATATTAACGTATTTACGCCTTTCGCGGAGCTGTATCATTTTGAGTCCGTGTCACGAGGGCTGGATGATCAGGGCGAGAAAGCGCAGCGGTACAATAAGGAGTCCGAGGCTTTCAGGCTGAAGTGGAAGGAAGTGCTGGAAGCGGGAGATCCTTACTATAATCCGAACTTTTCGTTGGATCGGAGTGATTTTGCTTTGAAGGTGTAGGTGTAACAATTTGGACGGGAAGATA
>CAMWMS010000136.1 GCA_947175435.1 uncultured Lachnospiraceae bacterium
TACGGCATACTTGATTCGCATTAGTCTCGTGGGCTCTGATATGTGTTTAAGAGACAGTGCACGGACAGGTCACGAGAGCGCAGGATTTCACGACGATCAAGCATAACGATGATTCCAGACCGGCGGTCGAGCAGGCGCATTTCGGACAGCAGTTGACCAAGCAGGTAGAGAAGCAGGTCAACAGGGTCAATCATGGAGATAAGCCGGAATATCATGAGCGTAAGTTCGACGCCAAAGACAAGGGCAGTAATGAATACAAGGGTGACGGTGGAAAGAAAAGGAAGAAGAAACCAGGTGAGAACCCTGATGGCAAAGTACTCATGAAGAAGGCGGAACATATTGACTTTTCCGTATAATCGCATAGATCACAGAAGGGAACGGAAATAAGATGAGTGCAACAGAGATTATTCTGATCGTCATCGGCGTGGCGGTATTCCTGTTGGGGTATCTCATGCCGGCGAGAAGGAAGGATATAGACGAGGAAGTGCAGTTGATCAGCGAGGATGAAGTCAGAAAGCTGGTTACCGCCGAGGTAGAACATGTCAAGGATAAGATTGCCGATATCGTGGATGAAACCGTCAATTATTCGATTGAGAAGGCGGAACGAGCGATGGAGCGTGTGACCAATGAAAAAATCATGGCGGTCAATGAGTATTCCGATACCGTGTTGGAGGAGATCAATAAGAATCATAAGGAGGTCGTGTTCTTATATGATATGCTGAATGATAAGCATGACAATCTAATGTCATCGATCAATGCGGCGACGATAGCTTCGGATGGCATCAAACAGACAGCCAGAGATGCGGAGCTGACTGCTTCCGAGGCAGCGGATAAGATCGATGCCGTGCTGCAGTCGGCAGATGAGGCGGCCGATACGATACAGAGTGCGCAGGAAACTGCAATACAGGCGAAGAAAGTGGCGCAGGAAGCCCTGCGGATCATTATAAATATCAGTAAAAAACAGCCAGTCGATGAGCCGGAGCCGGTGGAGGAAACTGTGATGCGGCAGGAAGAGCCCGCTCTTGCAGACAGTTCGGATATGGAATGGGAAAGCTGGTCGGAGGAGAATGACGAAATACCGGAGATAATCGGAGAAACGGAGCCGTTTGAAGAGCCGGAAGAGATATTAGAGCTGGAGGAAGAATCAGAAGAAATAATACCGGAGGAAGAAGCTGAAGAGAGTGTTGATTTCACTCCGATTGCGCCCAGAAGAGTGGAGATCATCCATCAGCCCGACGGAGACTACGTGGCCGGAGAAGAGGATGATCTTTCTACCAGTGCGGCGTTTGCCAGCATGGGATTCTTTACGCCGAAGACTGAGGAATATGAGGAGCCCAGTAAGAAGAATCGTCTCAGAAGAAATTCCAGAAAGGATCGCTTGCAGGAGAATGCGGCGACGATGGATATTCAGTTTGCGCAAGGTAAGGATAACGGGCGTAATAGTAATGAGCGGATTCTGGAACTGCACAAAGCCGGCAAGTCCAATATGGCGATTGCCAAAGAACTGGGTCTGGGTCTGGGAGAAGTGAAACTCGTTATTGACTTGTTTGAGGGTATGTAAGAATCGGAGTGACTGATTAAAGGTGACAATACATGGAACGAAAATATTATTTGCGCGGTCTAGGAATCGGAATAGCGGTGACTGCAATCATCATGGGGATTGCAGTGTCAGGCGATAAAGCGATGACGGATGACGAGATCATTGCCAGAGCCAAAGAGCTGGGAATGGTAGAGAATACGGTTCTGAAGAATAGTAATGACGAAGCAGACAGGGAAGAGAATACAGATGCACAGGACGGGGCGGACGAAGTGGAGGATGTTGCACAGTTCGGACAAGAGAATCCGAAGCCCGAAGATCTGACAGCGTCAGATGAGGAAGACGGAACGGCAGCGGGTGGAGAAGAAGGCGAAGATATTGAGACACCGGCTGATACGGATAAGCCGGATACTGCTGATGACGAACAGGAAGCGCCTGGGAGCAGCGAGAAACCCCTACAGGAAGAAGAACAGGATATAGCGGGCGGCATAGCGGATGACGCGGAGACAGGTAATGAGACACCGGAGAGCCGGCCGGGGAAGGTTAATGAGATCATTACATCCGCGACAGTCAAGACGATCACGATCAACCATGGAGACGGCTCCTATACAGTGGCAAGGAAGCTGGCGGATGTCGGGGTGGTTACGTCGGCAGATACTTTTGACAGCTTTCTCTGTCAGAATGGGTATGATAAACGGCTCAGAACAGGGACATTCTCGATTCCGGCGGATGCAAGTGATGAGCAGATCGCGCGGATTGTGACGGGGGCGGAGTAGGTACTGTTCATGGGGTTATCGAATGAGGACGCACAGATGGAAGTTAATATCTACGGAGCCGCGCTTTCGCTCCGTAAAAAGCGTAACAGACGCTAAACTCGTGAGGAACCTCGTTAAGCGCTGACGCTTTTTAAGGGGCTCCTTAAGATATTAACTTCCATCTGTGCTAGGTATCGATTGTGTTTGAACAGTAATACTGAGTAAAAATGATGAAAGATTTGGAAAAGACTCTTGTAAAAGGGGTCTTTTTATGTTATTGTAATTTAGTGTGCGTGAATATGCCGTAGGCATAACGCACCGCAGGTAACTATAACCAAGTAAACACATATATCCGTAGGCTGCCGGTGCTTCATGACGCAGGGGTGGCAGCAGGGTTAGGGTATATGGAAGCAAAACCAAACGGAGGTAAGAAACATGAGCGTTATTTCAATGAAACAGTTATTAGAGGCGGGTGTTCATTTCGGACATCAGACAAGAAGATGGAATCCTAAGATGGCTCCCTATATCTTCACGGAGAGAAACGGTATCCATATCATTGACCTGCAGAAGTCTGTGGGCAAGGTAGATGAGGCTTACAAGGCAGTATTTGATGTGGCTTCCCAGGGTGGTACGATTCTGTTCGTAGGTACGAAGAAGCAGGCGCAGGATGCTGTTAAGACAGAGGCGGAGCGCTGCGGTATGTACTATGTCAATGAGAGATGGCTGGGTGGTATGCTCACTAACTTCAAGACGATCCAGTCCAGAATCGACAGACTCAAAGCAATCGAGACTATGTCCGAGGACGGTACTTTTGATGTGCTTCCTAAGAAGGAAGTTATCCAGTTAAAGAAAGAATGGGAGAAATTGGAGAAGAATCTGGGCGGTATCAAGAATATGACCAGAATTCCCGACTGTATCTTCGTAGTTGATCCCAAGAAGGAAAGAATCTGTGTTCAGGAAGCTCATACACTGGGAATCACACTGATCGGTATCGGCGATACAAACTGTGATCCGGAAGAGCTTGACTATATCATTCCCGGTAATGACGATGCGATCAGAGCCGTTAAACTGATCGTTGCTAAGATGGCGGATGCCGTGATCGAGGCAAATCAGGGCGCAGAGGAGTATGTTGAGGAAGCGGAAGCTGAGAAGATAGAAGAGGCTGACGAGGAAGAAGCATAAGCGCATTGGGAAATGTTCCGATATGGGATGAATGACGGATATGTATGGCGCAAAGCCATATTATGAATGAGAAGATCAGGAGGACAGATAGATGGCTATTACAGCAGCAATGGTAAAAGAGTTAAGAGAAATGACCGGTGCAGGCATGATGGATTGTAAGAAGGCTCTCGGTGAGACCGACGGCGACATGGAAGCAGCGGTTGAGTATTTGAGAAAGAACGGACAGGCGAAGGCAGAGAAGAAAGCCGGTAGAATCGCGGCGGAAGGTCTGTGTCGTGTATCCGTTAAGGATGATAAGACTGTGGCAGTAGTGGAAGTAAATTCCGAGACGGACTTCGTGGCTAAGAACGAGGACTTCCAGGCATATGTAGAAGCGGTTGCAAAGCAGGCAGTTGAGTCTGATGCGGCTGATCTGGACGCTTTCCTCACAGAAAACTGGCACTTGGATACTTCCAAGACAGTGAAGGATGCTCTGGTAGACAAGATTGCTGTCATCGGTGAGAATCTGACAATCAGAAGATTTGAGAAAGTCGTTGCAAATGATGGATGTGCAGTATCTTACGTACATGGCGGCGGCAGAATTGGCGTTATTGTAGAGGCGGCAACAGACGTAGTGAATGATGCTGTTAAGGAAGCGCTGACTAACATCGCAATGCAGGTTGCGGCACTGTATCCGAAGTATGTATCCACGGATGAGATTTCCGAGGAGTACAAGGAACATGAGAAAGAGATCCTGACAGAGCAGATCAAGAATGATCCGAAGATGGCAGGCAAGCCGGAGAAGGTGATTGAGGGCGCTGTCGTTGGTCGTCTGAATAAAGAGCTGAAAGAGATCTGTCTGTTAGAGCAGGTATATGTAAAAGCTGAGGACGGCAAGCAGACCGTAGCAAAATACATTGAGCAGGTTGCTAAGGAGAACAATGCGAACCTTTCCGTTAAGAAGTTCGTTCGTTTCGAGACAGGTGAAGGTCTTGAGAAGAAGGAAGAGAACTTTGCAGAGGAAGTTGCTAAACAGATGGCAGGCAACTAAGGGGAAATTCTTAGGTTAAACAAAGCGATCAGACATCATTACTTATAGTGATATAGGTAGTGATGTCTTTTTGTATGTCGGGATAGTTTACATTTGAGGGAACTCTTGAAAATTCTGGATGAGTGGAAAGTGTAATGAGTGGAATGGGTAATAGAAATTTGTGGAAAATAGTGCATTTGTACGGTATAATTATAAAAAACTTAATATAAAGGGATATTACTATGGATAAGTGCGAAAAATGTGGGGCGGAATTAACAGATAATTGTTTTGTTGTGTGGAAATGTAACGAATGTGGCAAGGGCTATAAACTTAATCTGGGTAAGCTGCGCATGATACAGGAACGGAAAATGCAGAACGCCGGGAAATCTCTATTGAAATGTAAAGATTGTGGATTTCCTATGGATGATGGAGATGAAAAGATTGTCTGCAAGTGTGCTTCGTGTGGAAATGTGAGCGGTGGAAATTTAGCATATATTGCGGGTGGAAGAGAGAATACTGATAATAGTAAAGAGATAAATATAGAAAAACAGAATGATGTAATTAAATGTCCAAAATGTGGGAAAACATTACCAAGGAACAGTGTGTATTGTTTAGAGTGTGGAAAAAAAGTAAATAGGGGATTGCAAAACGACACGAGGGATTTATCAAAAAGACAATTTAATTCAAAAGTCGTTTTACTATCTACTTTTACGCTACTTGCTGTGTGTATTGGAATTGGATATATAAGTTATGCTTCACAACCGACTGTAAAATATAAAAGAGCTGAAGAAGCAGTTTCTAAACAAAATTATGATAGGGCAATAGATTTATATACAGATTTAGATGAATATTTAGATTCTGCAGATAAACTGGCAACGACTATTTTATTAAAGCATTATTTTGATGGCTGCGAGTTATATGAATGCGGAGAATACGATTCTGCAATAGAAGAACTAGAACAAGCTGTGCAGGATGAAAATACGCAAGAAATGATGAATAAAGCATACTATGGAAAGGCAATCGAGCTTTTAGAAAGTAAAAATTATGTAGAAGCAGCAAGTGCATTTAAAAACAGTAATTGGTATGGTGACTCAGATGAAAAAATTCTTGAGATAGGTAAGATGATAGTAGAGGATGGGGATTACGATATGGCACTGACTGTTTTTAATAGTGGTCGCAATCTTCAAGGCAATGAGTATGCACAATATGCACAAGGGATGCTAAACTTTCAAAATAGAAACTATAATGAAGCATCAATGAATTTTAGTAGGGCGGGAAATTTATTTGATTCGGAAGAAAAGTATAAAGAATCATCATACCAATATGCTGAGAAACAAATTGAAGAGGGAAATTATAATAACGCAAGGACAATATATGCTCAAATACAAGGATATAAAGATTCTGAGGAAATGATTAACGCTTGTGATCTAATGTTGGCAAAAGAAGAGATGAAAAATGGGGACTTGGGAAAAGCATTAAATACATTAGAAAAACTACCAGAAGCATATTCATACGATAATATTGTAGTATCAGAGTTATTAAATAAATTAAATAACAATAGTCAATGGGTCTCAGCGTGTGGTAAATGGAAATCTACAAAAGGACTTGCAGAGGCAGCTTCATATCATCGTAGAACCGGAAGTGAAATGGGTAGTTGGACACATACGATAGAAATAAATGATTACACACTTGATATAAAATGTTCCATAAATAATGATGAAACAATTACAGTTTCTGGCAGCGGAACACTTTTTGAATTTACAGATTGGTCTACAATAAAGAACGGATTAAAATATAATGTTAATAAATCTATTTCATTCAGTAAAACAATAGATGCGTCTTCTTTTGGAAAAACAATTGAAATGGATGAAAATATAACGGTCACTTTTCTTGATAATAAGGTAGTTCTTAAATATGTTGTTAATGATAATAATTCAACTGCATATTTTACATATAGATATGAGACAAATATTACATATGAAAAATAATTGAATAGAGATTTTACACTATGATATAATACCAATTGAAAAGGTGGTGAAAATATGAATAGTGAGGTAGATAATATGACGGATAAACAATTAAGATACATTAATAGACTAACAGTTTTTGTTAGAAAACTATTAAAGCTTGTGCCACCAGAAAAAAGAGAAGAACTGGAGAATGAATTTGATAGTATTCTCTTAGAAGTCACAGAACCAAACGAAAATAAATAGTAACCACATAGAAATATCTAAGGTGTAAAGTCTATTGAATTATTAAGGCTTTACACCTTTCTATTATCCCTAGTCCTCCGCCACCGGCATCACGATCCTCGAACAATATTTCCCCGGATCGATCTCCCGCCCAGTATAAGGAGCCACGATAGCGATCCCGCGCGGCAGTCCGGCAGGTACAAGCCCGCGCTCCTTCGCTTCCCTGCCAAGCCTGAGCCATGCTTCATCCAAGCGGTTGTAATCGCCGTAAAATAAGACGGAGAGCGCCTTGCAGGAAGGAAACCGGACAGCGCTTTCAGGCGCGCTCTCAGGCTGGACGGGTACACATATATGCAACGGATAGGGATCTGTAGAGATTCGTCCGTCCAGATAATCGGTACGCTCATTTACAATAAAAAGCGGTTCCTGTGCAAGCACATATCCATTTTCAACACATTCATGGAAAAAGTTATACATGGCGTCATATTTTTCCTGTACCGTCAGCAGGGTACATCTGCGCGTACAACAGACGGTTTCGGGAAGCGTCATCATCTGTACGGACATGGCGGAATCCGTCATTGCACGAATCCTCAGTTCTTCCACATTTCTTTGCAGCAGGTTCAGTTTGTTTTCCAATATGGCGAGAAGCTCTGCCGCGTCGCCGCCCTTGGTAAAATAAGAGACTGTTTCTTCCGTGTTAAAGCCCATTGACTGGAACTGCTGTAGCTGCAAAATACGGGAAATATTGTGGTTGTCGTAGTAGCGCCGCCCGCTTTTTGGAGCTATGTAAGCGGGGGTAAGCAGCCCTTTCTCTTCCATGCGCATGAGGGTGCTGCGGGAGAGCCCACAGGCGGACGCAGCCTGAGTAATCGGAAAAAGTCCTTTGATCTTATCGTCCATAAAAACTCCTTTCTCGCATAAACATAAAAGAGTATATATGCTCTTGCAGATTTATGTCAATAAAGTTTTGTCCAAATGTGATAAAAATCTGATAAAAACTAATATTAAAAAAAATTCCCCAAGCCTCTTGATTCGTTCATAGGTGAACGCGGTATAATACAAAAAAAAGACACATTTCAGAGAAAGCAGGAACTAACATGCAGATAGCAATATGCGATGATATACAAAAGGATCTGGAAACAATACGGACAGCTTTAGATACCTATGCTGAGGCACATCCTGAATTGCATTTTGATAGTGACGAGTATAATACGGCAGAGGATATTTTAGAGGCAGTGAAAAGCGGAATAACGTATGATATTGCCCTTCTGGACATTTGTCTGCCGGATGGCCTCGGAACAGATGTGGCGGAGGAAATGCTTGCCAAAAGCCCGGATATGAGTATTGTTTTTCTGTCAACCAGCGCCGAGTATTCGGTAATGGCATTTGCGTTGAATGCCACTCATTATTTGCTCAAGCCTTTTTCACAGGAACAGTTCAATGAGGCTCTTGACCGTGCGGTCAAAAAAGCAGGGGATCAGAGCTTTCTCACCCTTGCCTGTGTGGACGGTATGTACCGGGTCCGCGTAACTGAAATTGTATCTATAGAGTCGCAGAACCATTATCTGCGGATCAATCTTTCTTCCGGCAGAGTCCTCCAGATGCGCACGAGATTATCGCAGGTGTTTGAGGAATTGCAAGAGTACCCGGGATTTATCAAAGTGGGGGTCTC
>CAMWMS010000137.1 GCA_947175435.1 uncultured Lachnospiraceae bacterium
GGATGTGATCGACATAGAGGCGAAGGAGACGATCACATATGATGTCTTTGACCGGTGTCAATTTCAGGTAGGCGAGATTATAGAGTGCAAGGAAGTGCCGAAGTCCAAGAAGCTGTTGTGTTCTAAAGTGCGGGTCGGTTCGGAAGTAAAACAGATATTATCCGGCATTAAACAGCATTACAGCGCGGAAGAGATGGTGGGGAAGAAGGTCATGGTGTTGGTGAATCTGCAGCCCAGAGAGATCGCGGGAATGATGTCCGAGGGGATGTTATTGTGTGCCGAGGACGCGGAAGGCGGATTGGCGCTTATGACACCTGAGAGATTGATGCCTGCAGGAGCAGAGATTTGTTGAGAAAGGACTATCATATGATAAAGAAAGAAGATTTCTATTTTGATTCCAGAGACGGCGAGCATAAGATACATGCGATCAGATGGATTCCGGAAGAGCGGCCGGTGTGTATCGTACAGATCATCCACGGTATGGCTGAATATATTGACAGATATGATGAATTCGCCAGATATTTGGCTGGTAAAGGTATTATGGTAGTGGGGGATGATCATCTCGGACATGGCAAATCCGTTAGACCGGGAGAGAAGTACGGTTATTTTTGCAAAGCGGATGCGTCCACGGTTCTCGTCCGGGATGAGCACAGACTTAAGAAGATAACGCAGAAACAGTATGCGGGAGTGCCTTATATCGTTTTGGGGCACAGCATGGGATCTTTCATTGCGCGCAACTATCTGTTTCGGTACGGTACGGGAATAGACGGTGCGCTTATCGTAGGAACTGGTATGCAGTCGAAACCGATACTGCTGTGTGCGCGTATTTTGGCGGGGATAGACGGTGCTTTGTTTGGCGCTGACCATATAAGCAGGCTCGTGGATAAAGCCGCCTTCGGGGTCTATAACAAGAGGATTGATTCGCCGAAGACTCCCTTTGACTGGTTGTCCAGGAATGAGGATAATGTACGCAGATATATTGATGATCCGATGTGCGGTTTCATATTTACGGCCAACGGTTTTCAGACGCTGTTCCGGTTGATCCGTAATCTGCATGATGTGGAGAAGCTGAAGCATATGCCGCGTAGTCTGCCGGTCTTCTTCCTTGCAGGTGCAGATGATCCGGTGGGAGATTACGGCAGGAGTGTGGAACGTGTCTACAAGTCGTTTAAAGAACTGGGAATGGAGAATGTACAGATGAAGTTGTATCCCAAAGACAGACACGAGATTCTGAACGAGGTAGATCGTGAAGATATTTATGGAGATATCTATCGCTGGATTCTGCAGAGAATCTGAATGAACACACGGCTGTAAAGACAGTTGGGATCACATGATCAGAGTAAGTGACGGACGGAGCGTGCTATGAGGAGACATGGGTGGATCAGAAGACTGGGCACGATGTTTTTGCTGTGTATAGCCTGTGTGGCAGCCATGACGATTCTGGTATTCGGCAGTAGAAGCAGAGGAACAGCCGGTAATAAAGGAGAGGAAACGATCGTTGGCTGGATGATCGATATGGTTGTTTCAGGGGAAGTGGACTTGTCGGATGAGGATGATATCAGACGCGTTATCAGTGAAGGAGAGGCGGAACTGGGAATCACTCTGTCACAGCAGAACAGAGACAGAATAATTACATTCATGACGAAATTGGACTCGATCGAGGTGGGTGCGGCGGACTTCATGGATCAGGCAAAACAGATGTACCAAAAGTACAGCGAGGATGTCGTAGAAGAGGCCAACGAGACGATCAATGAGGCGGTGGAGGGTGCTGTGGAGAGCGCGGTACAGAACTTTTTCGAGAGTATTTTGCAGTCAGTACAGGATTTTTTTCGGAATCTGACAAACGCATAAATGTTTTGCTTTACGGGATGCATAATAAACACGAATGATTTTGCCTTCTTGGACCATACTATAATTAATATGGAAAAGGAGGCAATTTGCATGAAAATAGCTTTTTTTAGTACAAAACCTTACGATAAAATCTGGTTTGAGCCGATGGGAAAAGAATACGGCTTTGACATCCGATTTTATGAAGTCCCTTTTCAGGATGAGACGATCACGCTGGCGAGGGGATATGATGCCGTCTGTATTTTTGTCAATGATTATGTCAATGAGCAGATGATACAGCAGCTCTATGAGATGAAAGTCAAAGCAGTCTTGCTGCGCAGTGCGGGTTTTAACCATGTGGATGTGAAAGCGGCGGAGGATAAGATCGTGATCTTGCGAGTGCCCAGCTATTCGCCGGAAGCAGTGGCGGAGTTTGCCATGGGCATGATACTGACGGTGAATCGATATACTCACAAGGCTTATAACAGAACGAGAGAATTCAACATGAGCTTGAACGGATTGATGGGGGTGGATCTGTACCGGAAGACGGCAGGGATTATCGGTACGGGTAAGATCGGACAGGCGATGATACGGATCTGCAATGGTTTTGGGATGCGGGTGCTGGCTTATGATCTGTATCCGAACTCCAAGCTGGATGTGGAGTATGTATCTCTGGACGAATTAATGTCGAGTGCAGACCTGATCTCCTTGCACTGTCCGCTTACATCGGAGACGAAACATCTTGTCAACCGGGAAACGATAGAGCACATGAAGCAGGGTGTGTATCTGGTCAACACGTCGAGAGGAGGTTTGATCGATACTGACGCTCTGATAGACGGATTGGTGGCAGGTAAGTTCGGCGGAGTAGGGCTTGATGTCTATGAGGAAGAAGAGGGGATTTTCTATGAGGATAAATCGGGGGAGATCATGCGGGATGAGAATCTGGCCCGTCTGATGACTTTTCCGAATGTGCTGATTACTTCCCATATGGGATTTTTTACGAAAGAGGCGATGCAGGCGATCGCCCGGGTAACGCTTGAAAATGCATATGCGCTGGAAAACGGTCTTCCGCTGGTGAATAAAGTAGGTACTGAGGCGGTAAAGTAGCTGTAGTCTCCGCCCGACTTCTTTTGTGTGTGACAGTCCTTGAATATTGTCGCAAGATACGTTAAAATAAGAATGGTAATATATAAAAGGAGCCGCGGCGGAGTTGGAGACAGCATACCAGATCAGAAATGCATATCGTGAAGAATGGCAGGATGCCATGGCTCTGGCATGGAAGACATTTCTGCGTTTTGAGGCAGATGTCTATTCACCAGAAGGTGTGAAGAATTTCGAGAATTTCATTACGGACTCCACACTGTATCGAATGTTTGTCATGGGAGCGTATCAGATGTTTGTGGCCTTGGAGCACAGTAGGCTTGTGGGCATGATCACGCTCCGCGATACAACGCATATTTCACTTCTTTTTGTGGATGAAGCATATCACAGACGGGGAATCGGACGCGGGCTGATCGGATATCTGGCTGATTATCTGCGGACGGAAGTGGGTGCCGAGCGTGTGACGGTTAATTCGTCACCTTATGGGGTCGGGTTTTATCACAAGATGGGTTTTCGGGATATTCGTCCCGAAGAAACGAAGGATGGTATTATTTACACACCGATGGAATTTATTTTGTAGGATGCGAGGTTTCATATGGAGTATATTAAGAGCAAAGATATTTTTCTGCTGATGCGTGATGTTTTGAAGCTGATTCATCCCAGACTCATGGAGCATGGATCCAGAGTGGCGTACATAGTTTATATGATGTTGAAAGATGGGGGTAAGTACGAGGAATTTGAGCTTGCCGATATTGTCATGACCGCTGCCCTGCATGACATCGGCGCATATAAGACGGAACGGGGCAAGATCAACGATATGCTGCGCTATGAATCCAGGGAAAGCATGGCACACTGTATATACGGGTATTTGTTCTTTAAATACCTGTCTCCCGTGCCGGATCTGGCTAAGGTGATCATGTATCATCACATGGACTATGAACAGCTTCAGAAAGTAGATTATGAGTATAAAGAGATCGCCGCATATGTCAATATTGCGGAGAAAATGGATATTTATTTCTCATCTATGGGAAGTAAGTTTGATATGCATATGTTTCAGAAGCAGGCGGGCACTAAGCTGTCTTCGGATGGGCTGTACCTGTTCTACCAATGTCAGGAAAAGTATGATATTTTCGGAAAAATAAGCAGCGGAGAATATAAGAAAGAGTTGGATGATATCGTAGAATATATGATTTTTTCCAACGAGGATAAGAAAAAATTTCTTGAGATGCTAATGTACTGCTTCGGATTCAGAAGCAAGAGGATGGTAGTGGATAACATTACCACAGTCTGCGTGTGTGAGGATTTAGCCGAGGAGATGATGATGTCATCCGTCGAGAGGGAGATCCTTTATTATGGTACGCTGGTTCATGATATCGGTATGCTGGCGATTCCGCAGGAGATCGTTGATGCACCACGCAAGTTGGAGAAGGAAGAGATCCGGCTGCTCAGAACGCATGTGGAGGTGGCGGGCAAAGCACTGGGACACAGGATGAAAAGAGAAGTGGTCAGCATTGCGCTGGCACATCACGAGAGAGGAGACGGTAGCGGGTATCCGCTTCGGTTGAAGGATATTCAGATGAATTCTCCGATGAGGATTCTGCAGGTAGCAGATGTCGTTACAGCGCTTGTCAATAAGAGGAGCTACCGTGATGACCTGCCAAAGGAAAAGGTTATCAGTATTCTGAGTGAGGAAGCAGCCAAGAATCGGTTGAAGCGGCAAGTGGTTGTTACGTTTGTAAAATCTTATGACCGGATTATGAAGCATGTAAGACAGGAATCAGCCGAAATTCTTAAGATGTATGAGACGATAAATAAGCAATATGAACTAATCATTAAGAAGTATAAAATATAGTTTTAAGGGTTGGATGAAAATTTGTAAATTTTTTTTGCAAATTTTGTAGCTTTTTTGTATGCTTTTGTAATATAATAGAATCATGTATATAGGAGTGAGACTGTAATGGGAAAGTTTTTTGATCTGGACAGTCCTATCATGAGGATTTTGAACCGAGTGGCAGACCTGCTGATTCTCAACATACTGGTTATCATCTGTTGCATACCGATCATTACGGCTGGAGCCGCATTTACGGCTATGCATTATGTGATATTGAAGATGATAAGGGGTGAAGAAGGTTATCTGATCAGAGGCTTTTTCAAATCATTTGCTCGGAATTTTAAACAGGCCGTGTTGATCTGGCTTCTAATGCTTTTGGTGATAGCGGTCTATGTTGGGGATTCACTGATCTTTAATTATTCAGGAGTCGTGTTTCCAAAACCGCTTGTAATAGCGGTGGTTGCGGTGGGAGTCATCATATTTATGATAGCGATATATGTATTCCCTCTGCTTGCCAGATTCGATAATACGATCAGGAATACGATCAGGAACGCGGCGCTTCTGGCTTTTGCCAATTTGCCGAAAACACTGTTAATGGCATTGTTTTACGCCCTGCCTTTTGTGATAGGCTATTTTTCGACATATTCCTATATATTTATCTTTATGTTCGGCATTTCGCTTCCTGCCTATGGCGCGGCGTGGTTGTACAGTAGTATTTTTAAAAAGTTTGAGCCTGAGCCGGAGCAGGTATCGGATATGAATTTTTCGTTAAACGTAGAATGGGGAGAAGAGGAAAGTAATGGAAAGTCAGAATAAGTCAGCTATAGCTTCTTGGGTCGTTCCTGCAGCATTATTGATGATTGTCGTTGTTGTCATGCTCTTTAATTTTTCAACAAAGAGCAGCGCGGAAGCAGCGGATGCGGTTTCAAGAAATATAATCAAATCAACGCAGGGTTACGGAGAGAGTTTCATTCATGAGATAGAATCTCTCGCCAGGATATCACGTCCGGTCAGAATTTTGCTGGAACAGGATGCGGCTTGGGATGCGGCTCGTGCTACGAATATGGCGGGGATTTTAGATTCCTGTACGGAGGCGGGGCAGATTATTATCTGTAACGGTGAGGGAGCCGGAGTCGATCAGTCCGGTGAGGCGATTTCCATTGGCGGTGAAGAATATTTCCAGAATCTACAGCAGAACGACAGTCTGGTATATATATATTATGAAGAGCAGATTATCGTAGTAGAGCGAATCAAAAGAGAGAATGAAACAAATTATTTGCTGTTATTCTACCCTATGACGAAATTTGACAGCCTGATGTCAAAATCAGATTTTGATTCCAATACTTTCTTGACGGTTGTGGATTCGGAAGGAATGATTCTGGGGTCAGCCGGAGCCAAGAACAGTAAGGCATTGAAGGATGGCAATCTTATGGAGGCAATTAGACCGGAGAATGCCGAGGCTGCACGCACGATCAGGAATCGTCTGGATAATGGATCCCGCGGAACAACTGCCGTAACGGTTGGTGGAGAGAGCTGCCTGCTGGCGTATGTACCGCTTGGCGTAAATCAGTGGGAAGTAATCTTAGGTGTCAGTCAGAGTTATGTGGATAAACAGGTCGGACTTCAGTGGAAGAACACGAAGGACATGATGTTATATCTGGTTATTGCAATCTTCGTATTTATCGCTATGGTAGTAATTATCAATATTATTGGTAAGATCCGCAATAACGAGAAGAAGAAAGAGCTGGAGGATAAGGCGGATACGGATCTGCTCACCGGATTGACTAATAAGCTGGCGACAGAGCGTAAGATCAAAGATTTCATGACCCAGAATCCGAATTCGCAGTCAATGCTGTTTATATGCGATGTGGATAATTTCAAGAAGATTAATGATACGATGGGGCATGCTTTCGGTGATGAAGTGCTTCGTTCACTGGGACAGCAGATCGGTGCGATCTTCCGTGCTACCGATATTATCGGGCGTATCGGCGGTGACGAGTTTATGATCTTCCTTAAGGGAGTGTCCGATGATGAGTCCATCCGGAAAGAAGCGAAGAAGGTAGAAGATTTCTTCCGCAACTTCCAGGCGGGTGAATATGTGAAATATGCTGCTACAGCAAGTATCGGTGTGGCGATCTTCCCACAAGAAGGCGATGATTTCGAGTCATTGTATAAGGCGGCGGATCAGGGCTTGTATAAGGCGAAGAAGCGTGGTAAGAACCAGCTGGCATTCTATCGTGATGAGTGGATGGGAACTGAGGCTAAGAGCGAGCAGGAAGAGCAGTAATAAGCAATTTGATATGAGTATGATATGGAGACGGCAGATTATCTGCCGTCTCTTTTTATCTTATAAGAAATTCCTACGGATATGCACGAGTTTGCGGAGATGCGCAGCATCTCATGAGCAATATCTCGCAATCGAGCGTAGCTTGATTTTTTATAGTTGACAATATACCCCAACGGGGTATATGATAATGACTATAGAAAAACTTGAAGTGTAATAAGATCATACGGGGAGGGCAAGCTATGGATGGAATGGAAAATATATGCGCGTGTTGTCATCATAAGAATACGCCGAGGGATACAAAGGAACAGAAAAAGCTGCAGAATCGTATCAACCGAATTATCGGGCAGCTTAACGGAATCAAAAATATGATTGACGATAACAGATACTGCGGAGATATCCTAATTCAGATAGGTGCGGTGGAGAGTGCGCTGCAGAGTCTTGGGTATGTTGTTCTGGAGGAGCATATGCAGACATGCGTGGTGGAGGAGATCGAAAAAGGTAATACGGAAATCATGGCGGAAGCCGTGGAATTGATCAAGAAGCTTAAGTAGGCTGTAAGTTAAAACAGTATAAAGAAAGATAAAACCGAGCAGGGAAAATATAAAACAAAATAAAGAAATAAGATAACTATTCAGTACAGGTCGAAGCATTTACTGCTGAGACCGTAAGAATATGATACAGAGTGCAAAATCCCATCGTCGAAGACGATTTAGGATGGATTTTGCACCGTAACTGTGAAGGTACTGAACAGTTACGAAATAAAACATTGGGAAAGGTATGACGGAAGCGGAATGAAAAGTGATAAATTCCAAATAACGGGTATGACTTGTGCCGCGTGCAGCGCGCATGTGGAGAAAGCGGCGGCAGGTGTGGCAGGAGTCGATAAAGTCAGCGTAAATCTGTTAATGAACAGTATGGTGGTGGAATATGATGAACCGGCAACGCCGAAGACAATCTGCGCAGCAGTAGACGCAGCGGGATACGGCGCCACCCTTGCAGGAACAGAGGGCGGGGGCACAGCCGGTGGAAGAGATGGGGACGCCCGAAGAGAGGCCCTGGAGGATCGGGAAACACCCCGGATAAGGCGTCGGTTGATTGCGTCATTGTGTCTTTTGCTGCCGCTTATGTATGTGTCCATGGGGCATATGATGTGGGGATGGTATGTTCCTGCAGAATTAGCTGAGAATCCTTGGGCTATTGCATTGTATCAATTACTGTTGACCGGGCTGGTTATGGTAATTAATCAGAAGTTTTTTATAAA
>CAMWMS010000138.1 GCA_947175435.1 uncultured Lachnospiraceae bacterium
CCTTAGATTTCAGATCTTCGGGTAATGCACTCTCATCAATGGAGATGCTGAGTACAAATTCAACATTGAATTTTGTACTGATGGTTTCTAACTTGGCAATCGTAGCGCCGATCTCATTTTCGTTCAGGCAGGCAATTTTTAAGAAACTGTCAAAATACATATGCTGCAGATCGTGATCCTGCGAGATAATACCGCAGATAAATCCGATAAATTCGTCACTGTTTGTCACCAGATAATCGGAGACATCAATCAATCTGATCTTGTTGTTCAGCTCAAACATGTGCTTAGTGCTCTTGTCAAGATAAACGACATTTCCCTGCACGTTTTTAATCTCCGTATTTACTTTATCCAATAAATGCTTGGTCTTTCCTTTACCTTTATTGCCTACGATTAATTGCACCATGGCGAAACCCTCCTAAAGTAAATTATTATGACATCTATGATATTACTTTGTCTATCCATATTATAAGGGAAAGACATTAAAAAAACAACTAAAAAAAATCATTTCACCAGCCCTAGTAATTTGGTCATATCGGTATACAGATCATCCCCGGAAGTATCCTTCATGATAACGGATATGTAGGGTGTCCCGTCACTGCTCCTTGACAGCAGGATCAGACAATGTCCGGCAGCATTGGTCGTTCCTGTTTTTCCGCCGATTACGGTAACATTCGGCGGCATCTCCCACGTGCCCTTCAAATATCTGTTCGAACTACTCACTTCCAACGATTTCTCCTTGCCATTTCTGTCCGTATATGTGGTAGTGTATGAAGTCATCTGAATGATCTGGTTAAAAAGATCATACTGCAGCGCTTCCTGAAAAATCAGATATAAATCATACGCCGTCACATAATGCCCCTCCTGAGTCAAACCGTTCGGATTAGCAAAATTGCAGTTCGTTGCGCCAAGTTCAGCGGCCTCCTGATTCATAAGTGACACAAACTCGTCCACAGACCCGGCAACGCCTTCTGCAATCAGAATTGCCACATCATTGGCTGACTGGATGAGCAGGATATGTAATGCCTGATCAAGCGTCATTTGATCTCCCGGATTCAAACCGCACAATACCGCGCCCGATTCCGTGACCAAAACGTTTTCTGAGGCCGTCAGCATCTGATCCGTAGACGCATGTTTCATGGCTACGAGCGCCGTCATGATCTTCGTCAGACTTGCAGGATTGACCTGCGTATTTGCGTTCTTCGCATAGAGTGTCTTCAGATTCTTGGTGTCAAACAGCGCCGCTGCTCCTACTTCAGACAGATCGATCCCTGCTGCTTTCACATCATCGCTCACAACGCACAGATCTGCGGCAAAAGGCTCCAGCATTTCCTGATTTGTCGTATTTAAGAGCTGAAAACTACTCACATCATTATTTAGTTTATATGCCATATCATACTTGCTTGCTCCGCAACCTGTTATGGTCATGGCAAGCATAAGAAGAATGGCCGTTGCTTTACATTTGGAATTACTATTTATACATTTCACGCCACTCAAGGTCTCCTCTATCGAGTGATTTGATCAACAATTCCGCCGAAGCCAGATTGGTAGCAAGCGGTATGTTATGCCGGTCACACAGCATTACCACATTGTTGACATCCGGTTCATGCGATTTCGGATATAAAGGATCACGCAGGAAAATAACAAGGTCTATCTGATTATGTTCGATCTGAGCGCCGATCTGCTGCGCGCCGCCCAAGTGACCTGCCAGATATTTATGGATGGTCAGATTCGTCACTTCTTCAATCAATCGGCCCGTTGTTCCCGTTGCAAACAATTCGTTTTTACTTAAAATTCCCCGATATGCGATACAAAAGTTTTGCATCAGTTTCTTCTTTGCATCATGTGCAATTAATGCAATGTTCATAATTGATAACACCCTTCTTTGACTATATTATTTTTTGCACTGTAATCGTACGTTCAGTACGAATCCTACCCCAATATAAAGACTGACCAACGAAGTCAATCCATAACTGACAAACGGCAAAGGTATTCCAGTGTTTGGAATAACGCGGGTGGCAACAGATATATTGATCATTCCTTGAAAACCTATCAAAGATGCAACCCCAACGGCAATGATTGTCCCGGCTATATCTTTTGCCCTCCTAGCTACCATAATACATTCAAATGCGATTAAAATCAATAAGACAATTACGGTACATCCCCCTACAAATCCAAATTCTTCACCTATAACTGCATAAATAAAGTCTGTTTGCGGCTCTGAAATAAAATTACCATTTTTTACAGAACTGACCTCATTGTTTTTATATCCTTTTCCGTACAGCATACCGGATCCAATGGCTGTGACAGAATTATTCTGTTGGTACGCCTCGGTTGTAGCGTATTCTTCGGGATAAAAATGTGCAAGAATACGTCTTTGCTGGTAAGAATCAATAATCTCCTGATCCGGCTGCAGCACAAGCGTAAGCAGGATGATAAAAGCCGGAATCGCCACTGCGATTGCCATGATAATATATTTCCAACTGATACCGCCCACGAAAAGAATGATGCAGAATAACAACACGATCATGATACTCGTGGACAGATCCGGCTGCTTATAGATGAGGGCGATCGGCGGGATAAAGAAAAGCACACACATACCGATCACCTTAAGCGACCCCATTTCGTCCTTATGCTTTAATATAAACTGTCCAAAAAACAGAAGAAGTAAGATTTTTGCCGTTTCCGACGGCTGAAACTGAATACCGAAAATATTCAGCCATCTCTGAGCGCCGCCACGCTCTACACCTTTCTGTCTGACTAATTCCAGAAGCACAATGTTTGCCGCGTACATTACCCAGTAAAATCGCAGGATGATTGAATAGTCAAATAAAGACAGAACGATCATCAGAAAAAATCCCAGAACAAACCCCATAAGCTGTCTTGACTGCAGGGATTCCTCCGCGCTGCCGACGGCAAAGATGCCGATCCATGTCAGCGCCACCACAAGAATAATCAATTTGAAGTCATAATCCCGTATATGGTATTGTCGTGCCATTCAAGCGGCTCCTTTCCGGGTAATTCTGTCGTATCATCCATCATCTGTATAAATGCGTACAGCCTAATCGTGATTCAGATCCAGGATCGGTATATTGGCATATAGCGTTGGATTTTTCAGGCTGCGTCCCTTGCTTCCGGTCTTGGTGATCTGTATTTCCATACTCTTAGTGTCTATTTTCATGTATTTGGAGATCACCTTTGTAATATCGTTCTTGATCATCTCCATCATCTCCGGAGAACAATTGACACGGTCTGAAATTAACAGAATCTTCAATCTGTCTTTAGCTATCTCTCTGGAGCTTTTCCGTTTTAATATATTTTTAAACACTGCAATCCCCCCTAACCCTTATGAAAGATACCTGACACTCTCGCCCAGAAAGAAACGCCCTTCTCAAAATCCAGAAAAGGCACCTCCCTTCCAAGCACTCTGTGACAAATATTCTGATAGGCTCTGCCCGCCAGTGTATTATTGCCGACTAACGGTTCCCCCTGATTGGTGGCGATCACCACGTTCTCATCATCGGGAACCATCCCAATAAGGGGTAAGGAAAGGATGTCTACCACATCTTCCGAAGACATCATATCTCCGCGCTTTATCATATCGTAGCGAATGCGGTTAATTACTAAATCTATCTTATGTATCTCATTGGCTTCCAAAAGACCGATGATCCGGTCTGCATCCCGGATGGCCGATACCTCCGGCGTCGTGACAACAAGCGCCCGATCAGCACCGGCTATGGCATTCTGAAACCCCTGCTCAATACCGGCAGGACAGTCCAATATGATATAATCAAACTGATCCTTAAGATGACTGATCATTCGGACCATCTGTGATGGATTTACAGCGCTTTTATCTCTGGTTTGTGCGGAAGGAAGCAGAAATAAAGTTGGATATCTCTTATCCCGTATGATTGCTTGTTTGATACGGCAGTTACCTTCTACCACATCCACAAGATTGTATACGATCCTGTTTTCCAATCCCATAACGACATCCAGATTACGCAGTCCGATATCGGTATCAATCAGGATCACCTTCTTACCCATAGCTGCCAGACCTGTACCAACGTTTGCGGTAGTAGTGGTCTTGCCTACTCCGCCTTTCCCCGATGTGACGACAATTACTTCACTCATATCTTCTCGTTGACCTCCTGAATATGATGTATTATCGTCCCCTGACCGCTGCCGCTAGACCGGCAGATCGTTCAGTAATTCTTTGGTAATAGGCTCCATAATGACTCTTCCGTCTTTCACATAAGCAATCTTCGGTTGAATCTTGGGTTTGATCGACCATTTGCTCTGTTTTTCTGATGTCTTATATTTGAAATCACCGATCTTAAGCTTTTCCGGTGACATTTCAAGCGCAACGACAAAATGTCCCTCTTCCCCGTTCCCGCCGGCATAGGCGTGTCCGTACAGACCGCCGAGTACCACAATATCTTTATTGGATATTACGCTTGCGCCGGGGTATACATCTCCCAATACGATCAGACTGTTTTCTGTTTCCAGAACCTGTCCGTCCTTCAAGGTTCCCTTATAAAACTGTCCGGCATTCTCAAGTGCTTGCTGGTGATAAGATACCTTCTGCAGAGCCTTCACGAAGTTCTTGTTGGTCTCCTCGTTTTTACCCATGATACATATCACATTCAGCGAGGAATTTGCCGTAATCGTGTTCACAAGCTGTCGTTCCTCCTGATCGGACAGACTTCTTCCCTCAAAGGAAATTACCATGCTGGCATCCTTAAAAAAATGTGCCGATTCTTTGAATTTGAACGCAATTTCATTAAGGAGTTCTGCAAATGGCATCTCTTCATCCAGATAGATAGACAGCCCGTTTTGAAAACTTTTAATAATAACCGGATTCTTCATGATAATCCTCCATCTGACGATAATTCGTCACTTAATCTGCATTGATCGCACCGCCTTCTAAGGTCGTGGCAGTTCCGGTAATGATCTCGCTCTCGTCTTTTAATCCATAATAGTACGCATAGACATCTTTGGCAATCTGCGCACTGTAATCTGATGTATAACCGTGCGCCACACGAACCGTAACGGATATTTCAGGGTCATCGTAGGGTGCATAACTGATAAAAAGCGCATGGTTCGGTCGGTTTCGATCTTCCTGCGCCGTACCGGTCTTACCCGCAACTTCCACATCCAGATCAGAAAAATATGCCTTGCCCTCCACAACTCTGCGCATGCCCGCATGCATCGCATCCCAATACTCGGATGCTAAATCGATCGTGTTGCGAACCTGCGCCTCATTATCCACAATCAGATTACTGTTATGGTCTTCTATTTTGTCTACTAATGTTAAATTATAACATGTTCCGCTGTTGGCAACAGTTGTAACATATCGCGCAAGACCTACCGTGGTAAAGTTATTGCTGCCGTGACCGATCGCCGAACGGACGGCATCCGTATCGGATATCTCCGGAGCATACTCCTCGATCTCCACACCGGAAGTTTCGGACAGACCGTACAGATCCGCTGCCTTAGCCAATTTATTAAGCGCAACATCACTATTGTAGGAGTCTCCTACGATCCCCAGCCGGTAACCGACCTCGTAGAAGAAATAGTTGCAGGAACGCTGTATGCCGCCAGATACGTTCAAGGAGCCATGAGCACCCGGATAAATATGACATCGCGGGCTCTTGGTACCGGAGTCGATTTTATCAAAAATACCTGTACAGGTGATCGTGTCTGTCGTCGTGATCACCCCTTCTGTCAATCCTGCTGTAGAAGATACCAGCTTAAAGGTAGACCCCGGCGCCGTACGCTGTTGTGTCGCATAGTTTAAGAGCGGGTATGACAGATCGTTATTCAGGCTCGCAAAGTATGCAGCGTTTACTCCATTTGCCATCTTGTTATTATCATAACTCGGATAGGACACAAGCGCCAGTACTTCTCCCGTATTCACATCCGTAATAACGATGGACCCGGAATAAGGATCCAGTGCAAGCTGCGCAGGCGTGATATTCAGATTCTCAATGCGGTTTCTCATAAAAGCATATGGTGTGATACTCCCCGCTTCAAATTGTTGCAGCTCTTCCTCCGGCAGTTCGACTACATTCTGCTCTATCAGAAGCTGACAGATCTGCCGGCCCGTCAGTTCATCACTGTTGATCATATAGCGGTACATTCTCTTATCAAAGTCACTGTCGGAATCAAGCTGTGCAAAGATGTAATCCATAACCTTGTTATATATTTCAACGGAATCAGAATACCGTGAGTCAATGGCAAGTGCGGATACATTGATCCAGTTCTGAGCGATCGCATAATTCAAATACTCGTTCAGACTGATCACCTCGTCTGTTGTCCACGCAATATACGTGGCATCGTTACGGTCTATCACGGAACGCATAATAATTTCTTTTCTGTAAAGCATGGATACGATATAGCTCTCGTAATTCTGATACTCTTCCGTCAGGTTTTCATAGGGAGTACAAGTCTCTTCCATTTCTTCCCGGAGCGTAGCAAAGACTCGCGACTTTTTATCCAAATACGTCTCCTGAACAAGCTTCTCCGTTTCACCGGCATGAGCGGACTCAAAATGCGAGGTATCGATGACATTATTGTTGATGCATGCAAAATAGACATCATAGATCGGGATCGGAATATTACCGCCGCTTCCGGTTTCAGGTGCATGGTATTCCTTGATATTCTCGATTTTTGCGAGTAGAATACTGGCCAGTTTTGATTCCAAAATATGATAACATGTTCTTTGCAGATCAGGATCTACCGTCAGATAGACATCATTACCGGCAATCGATTCCACTCTGTCATGGGTTTCGATTACCTTACCTAGGTTGTCCACATAGACCGTCTCCGATCCCTTCTTTCCCTGAAGTTCTCTCTCCATGGATGCCTCAATGCCTGATTTACCCACGGTATCATTCAGATCGTAAGTTTCATCTGTCTCCTGCAGTTCTTTTAATTCTTCCGTATCAACTTTACCGGTATATCCCAATATTTGGGAAAAATAGATGCTGTCATTGTATTTGCGGATCGTGCCCTCGGCAATCGAGACGCCCAGAAGCTCATCCGCGTTCTCCATTACCACAGCCACCGTCTTCTCCGAAACATTGCTCGCCACCGTTGTCGCAATATATTTCTGAAAACTGTTGGCACTCATGGCATAACGTATGGTGACGATCTTGAGAACCTCTTCCTTGGTATATCCGTACCCTGCTTCAAAAGTAGAAGAATCATCTTCCACCGTACATGCGCCGATGCCATAACGAGAGGAGGGCGAAGTCCCGCACAGATACTCAATCACCTCTTCTGCCGTAGCAACCCGCTCATCCGGCTTAAGCTCATCAATGGTTGGATATCCGTAGATATCCGCTAAAAACCTCAGAAGTTGTGTCCCTTCCACGTTAAACTGATAATTTCCGCTCTTATCCAGCACAATGTGGAAATCGCTGATGATCTGATCGCCGTTTCGTTCGATCATCTTAATCAGTTTGTAGATTGTTTTATTGAGATTGGCATTCTTGGTTCTGCCCGACTCATACACATCCTCTATCGTGACCGAATATGCCAGTTCATTATATGCCAGCAGATTACCGTTACGATCCAGAATATTACCTCTGGTCGGTAAAATTGTCCGCTCTTTTGTAATACTGAGCTGAAAGTTGTTATAGTACTCTTCCCCATGGACGATTTGCAGTTGAAAGATCGTGTAGATCAGATAACCACCCATACCAAACAGCACACATATAAGAACAAGGAGTCTGGAGGTGATCATATTCATGAAATTTTCTTTGAATTGTTCTATTATATGGTCAAACAAACTTTTTACCACTCCTTAGTTCACTGCGCTCCAGCCCGGTGTTGATCCAGAGAATGAGCGGATACAGAAATATTGTCACAACGATCGTATATACGATCTCCGGCAGGATAATATGCACGAAATAATAGCTGAAATCAAATCTGCTGCGTAGAAGGAACATAATCACATAACAGATCAATCCGTAGAAGCAGTCACTCCCGAGAATCAGTGCAATCGGAAGTTTGATGTCCTGCGGATAAAAGATTGTACAGAACTTACCATTCATATATCCGATATACATGTACAAAAGGGCATAAAATCCTATCGTATTTCCGAAAAATATGTCCACCAGCAGTCCGCAGCAAAAGCCGATCAAAAGTCCTGTCTTTTCTCCCCGCATAAATCCGAAGGAGGCGGTCAGAACAATCAGCAGATTCGGCACGATGCCACCGAACGCCAGTGTGTGAAATACGGTGCACTGCAACAGAAAACATATGAAAATCAAAACCGTGG
>CAMWMS010000139.1 GCA_947175435.1 uncultured Lachnospiraceae bacterium
CCCCGAACCGACATCCTAATATCATCAAAATCCCTCAGCCGCCGAACATCAGACCTCACACGCATATTATAAGAAACCACAGCCGTCAACTGAAGAAAAGAAGCTGCAAGCGGCGAAAAAGAAAGTAAAGCCGATTCCTGAGGAAAAGAAGACCGGATCAACTGGGGATAAGAAAGGCAAGGCGGAAAGCAGGGAAGATTTCGAGATCCGCATGCAGAAGCGTGACGAATTACGTGCCAGAAGGCGCGAGGAACGCCGGAGAAAAGTCAGGAGACAGAAGATTGCAATGGCGGTATGTGCCGGATTGATCGTGGTTGGAGTCATTGCCATATCAGTGCTCAGTCTGCCTTCGATGAAGTTGTCCCGATGTCTTGCCAAGGGCGGCAGATATACGGAGCAGTCCGATTACACAAGTGCGCAGAGTGCCTATGAGGATGCGCTTAAGATTGATACGGCCTCGGTAGAAGCATACCGCGGTATGGCAGATAATTACGTGGCACAGGGCAATATACAGGAGGCCAAACAGATCTTATACACCGGCTGGGAGCAGACACAGGACGAAGGGCTTCTTCATTATTACTGTGTGGAAGTATACAATGAGGCGGTGCATGAGATCAACGAGGGGAATTGTACGCTTGCGACCGTAGATAAATGTATTCAGGTGCTGGAACAGGAGCCGGATAATGCGGATGCGCCGGGACTGTTATCGACCTGTTATGAGCGTCTGTTCAGGACGGAGGAAGAGGAAGCCGTATGCAGCATGTTTTGTGACGCGGATGTGACGCAGGATACTTGCAGTTACGCAGAGTATGAAGCGCTTGTGCGCAGAATGATTGCATTGTATCAGGCAAAACCTTCGGAGGCGATGAGGGCGGTTCTGGCACAGTATGCGCTGATCGATATGCCCTATGTACAGATCAGTGTTCCTCATCTGGAAGCGTACAGGATACTGCTCACAGAGGTAAACAGCGCGATAAACGACGCGGGAATCACGGAGACGATGGCATGTCTCGCCCGTGCAAAAGAGGTGAGTGATTATTTCGCTACAGCTTTTCAGGAGTTTGAGGCGGGCAACTATGCTTATGCAAGAGAACTGGTGGCACAGGAATCCTACCAGCAGATCAGAGACAGTTTTATTGAAGAAAACTCTGGTTACTGGGAAGGCTCCATCTATATTCCGGTGAACAGAGAACAGCTTATGCTGCATCGGGAGGACGATAAGATCCGGTTCTATTTCCTGAGCGAAGAAGATTATGATAATCATCAGGGAATCATCAAGGTCTGGGGTACGAAGCAGGAGGACGACGGCGTACAGCGAAGCGTTATTTCCTATGAGCCTGCTGTGGATAGCGGAGAGGATTCTAAGACAGAATATACAGTGCAGTATTTATACAGTAATGTGAAGATAGGCGGCGAGTATGTGCCGCAGATGAATTATCGGTTTGACACGAAAGTGACCACACAAGAGGGAATCACCACCAACGCCATCGGCGACTGGGGCGGCGAGCATGAGTGGGAGATTGACTATTAAGGAGGAAAACAATTATGACAAAAAAACCGGCAGTATTAATGATTCTTGACGGCTACGGCCTGAATGAGAAGACACAGGGCAACGCGGTGGCGGAAGCGAAGACGCCCGTGATGGACAGCCTCATGGCGGAGTATCCTTTTGTGAAAGGTAATGCCAGCGGTATGGCGGTAGGTCTTCCCGACGGACAGATGGGTAACTCCGAAGTGGGACATCTGAATATGGGTGCAGGACGCATCGTATATCAGGAACTTACGAGAATCACCAAGGAGATTCAGGACGGCACCTTCTTCGAGAATCCTGCGCTTCTTGATGCTGTGAATAACTGTAAGAAAAACGATTCTTCACTGCATATGTTCGGTCTGTTATCTGACGGCGGCGTACACAGCCATAATACGCATCTCTACGGACTGTTGGAGCTGGCCAAGAGAAACAACTTGAGCAAAGTGTATGTACATGCTTTCCTAGACGGCCGTGACACACCTCCGGCCAGCGGCAAGGGCTTTGTGGAAGACTTAGAGCAGGAGATGAAGAAGATCGGCGTGGGTGAAGTGGCAACCGTGACAGGACGGTACTACGCTATGGACAGGGATAACAACTACGACAGAGTAGAGAAAGCATATATCGCGCTTACCAAGGGCGAAGGACTTGAGGCGGCAAGTGCCACGGAAGGGATTCAGGCGTCCTATGACAGGGAAGAGACGGACGAGTTTGTGAAACCTACCGTGGTGAAGAAAAACGGTGAGCCGGTAGCGACGATCAAGGATGGTGATTCCGTTATCTTCTTTAATTTCCGTCCCGACAGAGCCAGAGAGATTACCAGAAGCTTCTGTGACGATGATTTCAAAGGTTTTGCAAGAGAGAAGAAGCTGGATCTTACCTATGTATGTTTCTCGGATTATGATCCTACGATCCCGAATAAAGAAGTGGCATTCCACAAGATCGCAGTAACCAATACGTTCGGCGAGTGGCTTGCGGCAAATCATATGAAACAGGCGAGACTGGCGGAGACAGAGAAGTACGCACATGTAACATTCTTCTTCAACGGCGGTGTGGAAGAGCCCAACGAGGGTGAGGAGAGAATCCTTGTCAATTCTCCGAAAGATGTGGCAACCTATGACTTAAAACCCCAGATGAGCGCTTATGAAGTCTGTGACAAGCTGGTGGGCTGCATTAAGTCCGGTGAGTACGATGTGATTATCATCAACTTTGCAAATCCCGATATGGTAGGACATACGGGAGTGGAAGAAGCGGCAATTAAGGCTGTGGAGGCAGTGGATGAGTGTGTCGGACGTGCGGTAGAAGCCATTAAGGAAGTGGATGGCGTGATGTTTATCTGTGCTGACCACGGCAATGCGGAGCAACTCATAGATTACGAGACGGGTGCACCTTTCACGGCGCATACTACGAATCCGGTGCCGTTTATTCTCGTTAATGCCGATCCGGCTTATAAATTGAGAGAGGGCGGATGTCTGGCGGATATCGTGCCTACGCTCATTGAGCTTATGGGTATGGAGCAGCCGGAAGAGATGACAGGGAAGTCGTTGTTGGTGAAATAAGTTATGGCAGGAAAATGTGCTTGAGATGATCTTGGAAAAGCCAATGGTATAGAACCGTGAGGATTTCTGTATAAAATATTTAGAGTATATTAAAAGAGGGCATAGGTGGATATTCCATGTATGTCCTTTTTATTGGAAATTCTATGGGATATTTTGAGGTTGCGGTGAAAATATTGCAATTGAGTGAAGTGCATTTTTTGATATAAGTGTAGGGCAGATTACACAAAATATTCTCGAAGCTGGCAGCTGCGTCATATGGATTTTCTAAAATATTCCGGTGAAGTTGTGGTTGCGGACGAAACCGCCCGACATTCGCCGTCCAGACATGATTTAGTTATGCTTAGACGCCGTACTTGGGTGTCTTAGCATAACTTCATGTCTTGATCAAGTCAGGCGTTTCGGGACATCCGTGTCCCGAAATTTCTGGGTATAGAACGGAATATTAAGAAAATCTCATATTCCTCCGCATGCCAGCTTCAAGAACATTTTGTGCAATCTGCCATGAAAATTTATAAGTTCATTAGTTTACTAGTTCATAGCCAATACACCAGCTCGGACAGATGATAAATTCTTAAGGAGCCCCTTAAAACGCGCCGGCACTTAGTGAGGTATTTCACGAACTTAGTGCCGCTGCGTGTTTTACGGAGCGGGAGCGCGGCGACGAAGATTTTATCATCTGCCCGAGCGGCCGTTTTTCTCAACCCATATCTTTATTCTGCACTTGACAATCCCGCACGCTTTAACTATACTAAGTGTACCACCACTGACAGTACACTTAGTATTCTTAGTGGGGGGGGGTAAAACGTAATTCACAGGGAAAGGAGCAGGCATGATATTCATAGATTATAAAGACACCCGCCCAATATATGAACAAATCGTAGAGCGCTATAAGACCCTGATTTTAAAGGGCGTTATGCAGCCTGACGAGCAGCTTCCGTCGGTACGCAATCTGGCGATGGAGCTTTCCATTAATCCCAACACGATCCAGAAGGCGTATGCGGAGCTGGAACGTCAGGGATTTATCTATGTGGTAAAAGGTAGGGGCAATTTTGTATCAGGGGACAGCGGGCTGGTGGAGAGACGCAAGAATGAATATGTGGACCAGATCATGGCACTTGTGCGGGAAGTGTTGGAGATCGGTATGTCCAAAGCAGAACTCATCCGCCTGATCGAAGTGCTTTAGGCAGAAAAGGAGGAATTTATGATAGAGATACATAACCTGACGAAGACATTTGATAAAATCAAGGCAGTTGATGAAGTCAGTGTAACGATAAAAGACAATACCGTGTTCGGTCTGATCGGAACGAACGGAGCCGGCAAGAGCACTGTGCTCAGAATGGTCTCCGGCGTGCTGCGGCCTGACAGCGGTACGGTGGCAGTGGATAACATGCCCGTATACAATAATGTGGAAGCGAAGAAGAAACTCTTCTTTATAGCAGATGAGCCATATTTCTTCGCCAATTCCAATGCGCGGACAATGGAACGATACTTCAGCGGTATCTATGAGGAGTTTAATAAAGAGGAGTTTTATAAATATCTGGAACACTTTAATTTGGATGAGAATCGGAAGATCAGTACTTTTTCCAAAGGAATGAAAAAGCAGCTTGCGCTTCTTCTGGGAATCTGTGCGCATACGAAATATATTCTGTGCGATGAGACTTTCGACGGACTCGACCCGGTGATGCGGCAGGGGATCAAATCCATTTTTGCCAAAGAGATGGAAGAGCGGGGACTGACCCCCGTAATTGCTTCCCATAATCTGCGGGAGCTTGAGGATATCTGCGATCATGTAGGACTTTTGCATAAGGGTGGCGTGCTGCTTTCTAAAGATCTGGAGGATATGAAGTGCAACATCCAAAAGGTGCAGTGCGTGTTTGCCACGGTGGACGAGGAGTTAAAGGCACTAAATGGCATGGAAGTGCTTAAGAAGGAACAGAGGGGGTCTCTTCGCACTTATACCGTACGAAGCACGCGGGAAGAAGTGACGGCCAGATTTGCCACAGTAGATACCGTATTTTACGAAGTACTGCCTCTTTCTTTAGAGGAGATCTTCATCAGTGAAACGGAGGTAGTGGGATATGACATCAAAAAAATCATTTTGGGCTAGCTGCAAAGAGAACCATAAACGCCGGATCTGGGTGTGGATCGTAGCCGCTCTGGCACAGTTAATGGCATATGTAGGGGGTCTGACGGTGTATTTGAGCCGAATCAACAGATGGAACAGTCAGGGATCTTACAAGACATATGAGATGTATAAGGAAGCGATGTATCAGGCGGCGAAGGATGCGTTGGGCTTTCAGGATAAGCTTATTTATATTCTGCTATTTCTGGCAGTGATCATAGGTATGCAGGGATTCTCCTATCTCTACGATGGGAAAAAGGTTGATCTGTATCACAGTGTACCAGTAGACAGAAACAGGAGATTTGCGGTGGTCTATGTGAACGGTATCGTCATATACCTGACCTCGGCTCTGGTGAGTCTTTTTATCGGCACGGTGGCGGCAGTCATACAGGGAGGGGTAAACGGCTCTGTTCTGGCGATGATCGGATTCGGATTCATATGGCAGATGTTGTTCTTTCTGGTGATGTATCATACGGTGATTCTGGCGGTGATGCTGTCCGGTAATCAGTTTATCGGTCTCGGTGTGGCGGGGACGCTGGTGTTGTATGAGCTGTTTTTATACTATCTGATAAATACCATGATGGGCGTATTTTTCCGGACCGTATCAGGATTCTATGTGGGACGTGGGCCGAAGTTCTCCGTATTGGAAGATTACATAGATAATGCACGATACATCAAGTACACGGCGTATGCGGAGGATTTGAAGGAAGTGGCACGGCTTGTATTGCCATACTACGGCAAATGGTTTATACTGGCTGTAGTGATTCTGGCGACGGCATGGATATGCTATCGGAAACGTCCGTCGGAGGCGGCGGGTAAGGCGATGGCGTTCCCGGTGATCGGACAGATATTGAAGGTAGTTACGGCCATTCCGATCGGCCTCGGAATCGGAATGTGGGTACATAATGCGGCATACGGTAATACGATGCTGACGGTGGCTAGCATGGTTGGCTGCGGCGTGATCGTCAGTGCTGCCGTGGAAGTAATCTTTGACTTCGATATTAAGAGTCTGTTCAGGCATCTGGCGACCAGCGGTGCGGTTGTTGCGGGAATCATTGTTGTATTCCTGATCTTTAAGCTGGATCTGTTCGGGTATGATGCATATCTGCCGCAGGCGGACAAGTTGGACAGTATCGCCCTCAATGTGGATTATTACGGGCAGTTCTGGGATAATGAGTTCAATTATGTGCAGGCGAATAAATATGCGGAGGAGCATATGTTTATCACGGATACGGAGCCTGTGCTGGCGCTTGCCGATAAATCACGGAGTGAGATGCCGGAGGATATGAAGGACCCCAGAGTGTTCAATATTCTGTATCGTTTAAAGTCCGGCAGAAAAGTGGACAGACGTTTCTGGGTAGATATTGCCAATCCTGCCAATGCCGAGAAACTGAATCGGATCGTAGGCTCGCAGGAATTTAAGAACGGCACCTATCAGATTCTGACGGATCAAAATTCTTACGATCAGGTCGTGAGTTTAAATTACAGCAACGGAGCAGCTAAGGTGGCGCTGCCGACGACGGATGCGCAGAAATTGAGAGAAGCCTATATCAAAGATATGGAGCAGTTTGATTTCTCACTGGCGGGCACACAGTATGCCTGCGGGCAGATAGCGTTCCAGTTCCCCAATTGGATGGAGGAGCGGATAGACGTGTATGAGAGCTTTGAGCATACGATCGCGTATTTGAAATCTCAGGATGCTTACTATCCGTTGCAGTTAAATCCCGAGGATATCGAGAATATTACAATAACAAATTATCACAATAAATTAAGGGAACAGGCGGATGTCGGAGCCGAATGGAATTCAGTTTATGCCAGAAGCACTTGGGTATCGGATGGCGATTATTCCTATGAGGATTTTTCCGTTTCGCAGACCTTTTATGAACAGGAAGAATTTGCCAAGATCGTACCGGTGATCTATCCTTCCTATATGGGATATTCGACGTGGCATTCCGCCGAAGAAATGGATCAGAATTACGATATATATATCACATTCAGAAAAGATACGACGTATCCGTATGAGAGAGGCAGTTACGGCGTATATTATAAATTCTATACGGGACATGTGCCGGAGTTTGTGGAGAAAGCCACAGCGCTGGAGGCACAGGACGAATGAAAGTGATAATATCATAAGCAGAGTTTAAAGAAAGAAAAATCAGAGAATATAATACCTGCAATGAAAGCGCAGGTCGCAGAGAAAGGCATATTCATGAATGTAGGACAGGCAGAACCTGTGATCAGAGTCAAGGATCTGTATAAGATATACCGGGTCGGAGAGACCAAAGTGCGGGCGTTAAACGGTGTCAGCTTCAGCATCAACCGTGGGGATTTTTGTTCCATCGTGGGAACCTCCGGCTCCGGTAAATCAACACTCCTTAACATGTTGGCGGGACTTGAAAAGCCGACGAAAGGAGAGATCGTGATCGCCGGGGAGCATATGGAGACGAAAACAGAAAATCAATTGGTGGCGTTCAGGCGGGAACATATCGGGTTTATTTTTCAGTCGTTTAATCTGATGGGAACGATGAATGCCATTGAGAATGTGGCACTGCCCCTCACTTTTCAGGGGATGGACAAGAAGAAGCGCAATGCCAGGGCGGAGGAGATGCTGGATCTGGTCGGACTGACGAAGCATAAGAAACACAGGCCGAATCAGATGTCCGGCGGACAGCAGCAGCGTGTCGGCGTGGCGCGTGCGCTGGTGGTGGAGCCGGAGATCATCTTCGCGGATGAGCCCACCGGTAATCTGGATTCCAACACTTCCGTGGAAGTGATGAATCTGATGAAGAAGGTAGTGCGGGAGAAGAACCAGACGCTTGTCATGGTGACGCACGACAATTATCTGGCTGGATTCGCGGATCTGGTGCTGCGGATCAAGGACGGCAGGATCATCGAGATTGAGGACAGACGGGATATGGATATGCCGGAGGAGATTGCGGTGCAGGACAATGATTCTGCAGGATAAATGCACTGATACTTGTGCCCACTTTTCACACAACGTTTGTGTCGGGAAGGACATGGAG
>CAMWMS010000140.1 GCA_947175435.1 uncultured Lachnospiraceae bacterium
GATTGCATGGTAGATGAAGGTGAGATCGGCACCTTCTGAACAGTTACGAATTTGTATTGACTTATAGTGTGCCGAAGCATGTAAAGAGGAGTAGCTATGATAATAAGTTATAAAGATATATTTAAGATGATCGGAATTTTAATTGTAAGTTTTTGCGCGGTTTTTGTATGTGCGCTGTTTCTGAATTACTATATAGATCTGACGGATATAGAACCGCTGATCACTGCGGATATGGCAAAAATATTCTATGAAGCACAGTGCAATACGGCTAAGATGGTGAGCGTGGTGAGCGGCGGCTGTCTGCTTCTCACCACAGTGGTATTATTATGTTTTTACATAGGACATTATGTAGATACCCACAAAAAACAGTTAGGCATTTTAAAAGCATTGGGATACTCAAGATTTGCCATTGCAAAAGGATTTGCCATGTTTGGACTTTCCGTGCTGGCGGGTACTGCGGCGGGATATTTCTGTGCCCATCTGCTTATGCCGCGGTTTTATGAAGTGCAGAATGCGGAGGGCTATTTTCCGGCAATGGACGTGACTTTCCATCCGATCCTGCTTATGGAATTGGTAGGGCTGCCTACGGTATTTTTTGCCCTGCTGGCGGTTCTTTACAGCTATCGAAGGCTGGGAGTTTCAGCGCTTTCACTCATGAGAGAAACGGTGACTTCGAAGATCGTTAAGGCGAAAAAAGAGACAGATATGCCCTTTTTGACGGAGCTGCGAAAAGGCAGTGTAAGACAGCGTAAATCTCTGGTGTTTTTCATCACTTTTGCAGTATTTTGTTTTGCATCCATGATGCAGATGTCGTTCAGTATGGATGAACTGGCGAGCGTTATGATGTCTGTTATGATCATGGCAATTGGGATGGTTTTGGCATGTGTCACGCTTTTGATCGCGACCACATCCGTGGTCAAAGCAAACGGCAAAACCATTACGATGATGAAGGTGTTCGGATATGATGCGAAAGACTGTGCCAAAGCGGTTTTGGGAGGATATCGGCCATGGGCGTACATAGGATTTGCATTGGGGACGGTCTATCAGTATGCTCTGCTGAAGATAGCGGTAGAAGTCATATTTGCCGATATGGAAGGCGTTCCGGATTATCAGTTTGACGTTCCGGCTATGATCGTGACATTAATTGCATTTCTGCTGCTTTATGAAGGGATCATGCTGGTGTATACGAAGAAAATGGAAAAGTTCTCTGTGAAGGAGATTATGCTAGATTAGTGTGAGAAGTACTTCTGGACTTGCGAAGCAAGTCATGATCACAGCAAGGGCTGATTTCGCAAAGTCAGCATAGCTGCCTTAGAAGTACTATGTCTCACACTGGAGAATGCCAAAAAGCGGGCATTCTCCGCACAAATTATTATAGTATTTGAAAGTATTCCTCGGAGGTGATATGATAAGGCGATGGGAGCGGCTGTGCGGTTTGTCGGGTGACAGGCAATGTGGTCGTGCAGTTTACTTTAGGAGAAAATCGCCATGTCAAACAGAACAAAATTAAAAGAGGCTTTTAAAGCGGCATTTCCTCATACGATTCCGATTTTTGCAGGTTTCTGGTTCTTGGGAATGACTTACGGGATATACATGAACGTATCGGGATTCAGCTTTTTATATCCGATGTTTATGAGTATGACGATCTTTGCGGGTTCCGTAGAGTTTGTGGCAGTCAGTCTGCTGTTGGGAGCATTCAATCCGCTGCAGGCGCTTGCCATGACGCTTATGATCAATGCTAGACATCTGTTTTACGGGATTTCCATGTTGGACAAGTACCGGGGGAACGGTCTGAAAGATATTTATCTGATCTTCGGAATGTGCGATGAGAGTTTTTCCATCAATTATACGGCGGATATTCCGGAGGGAATTGACAGGGGATGGTTCATGTTTTTTGTCACACTGTTGAATCAATGCTATTGGGTCTTCGGTGCCACGCTGGGAGGAATTTTCGGCTCATTGATTCATTTTAACACAGAGGGACTGGATTTTGTCATGACGGCCATGTTTGTCGTGATCTTCATGGAGCAGTGGATGAAGGAGAAGAACCATATAAGTGCGTTTGTGGGGCTCGGAGTTTCCCTGCTGTGTCTGATTGCGTTCGGAGCGGAGAATTTTATTATTCCGGCTATGCTCGGGATACTGGGTGTGCTGACACTGCTTAGGGCACCGTTAGAAAAAGAGACGGAGGTGAGGCAATGACATTTACACAGCAAATAATTACAATCGGAATGGTAGTGCTTGGGACGGTGATGACACGGTTTGTCCCGTTTCTGGTTTTTCCGGCAGGAAAACCGACACCTAAGTATATACAGTATCTCGGCAAGGTTCTTCCGGCGGCGGTATTCGGACTGCTGGTGATCTATTGCCTGAAAAATGTCAGTTTGTTTGCCGGAAGCCACGGAATACCGGAGCTAATCGGTATCGCAGTAGTGGTCGGACTGCACCTTTGGAAGAGACAGATGCTCATTTCCATAGCGGGTGGTACGGTATGCTATATGCTGTTGGTGCAGTTTGTGTTCTAAAATGCGGAAATTACATCGGTGCACCGGACATATCAATGTTTGGTGCTTTTTTTTGCGTGTGAAAGAAGGGAGCTGTTTATGGAAATTAAATTGTTAAGAGCAGGGATAGAAGATGCAGGAGAATTGCACGCAATGCAGATCGAGTCGTTCCGGGAGTTGCTCGATAAATATCAGGATTTTGATACAAGTCCCGGCTGTGAACCTGTTAAAAAGGTAGAATTTCGGCTGAGGCAGGATTTCACTTACTATTACTTCATCTGTCTCAGTGCGCGTAAAGTGGGCGCCATCCGAATTGTTGACCAGAAAGAAAACGGCGTAAACAAACGGATATCTCCGCTCTTTATCTTGCCGCAATTCAGAGGACAGGGAATTGCACAGAAGGCGATCCGGATGTGCGAAGAGCTGCACGGATCGGAAGGATGGGAACTTGGGACAATCCTGCAGGAGCCGAAGAACTGTTATCTGTATGAGAAGATGGGATACAGAAGAACAAGTGGAGAGAAAGTGATCAATGATAAGCTGACATTGGTGTTTTATGAGAAATAGATGTGCCCGCAAAATTTAATTGTACTATACTGATAAAAGTGTTCCGATGAGACGGGCATGAACGAACAAATAGTTATATAATCACCGGTATCTCCCTAACTTATTGTCCGCTGAGATAAAACATGACAATATGGTGTCATATTTTATCCGCTATAATACAGTTATGAATGGTTATAAAACGGAAAAGGAGAGAACAGACATGGGCAGACCTACATCAAAGTCAGAATTACTCAGCGCGGCAGCGGCTAATTATGAGGAGATGAATCAATTTATCGCGTCAATGACCGAGCGGGAATTATCAACGCCGTTCGCTTTCGATGATAATAAGAAGGAGGCGCATTGGAAACGGGATAAAAACCTGCGGGATGTGCTAATTCACCTGTATGAGTGGCATCAGCTTCTGTTAGACTGGGTGCCATCTAACCAAGAAGGAGAGAATAAACCGTTTCTTCCAAAGCCGTATACATGGAAAACGTATGGGAGTTTGAATGAATTTTTCTGGAAGAAACACCAGAATACGACTTTGGAAGAGGCAAGTCAGATGCTGGAGAAATCCCATAAGGAAGTCATGGATTTGGCGGAAACTTTTACGAACGAAGAACTGTTTACAAAAGGGGTTTATAAGTGGGTTGGTACCAGCACACTGGGCACCTATTTTGTTTCCAATACGTCAAGCCATTACAATTGGGCGTTAAAGAAGCTGAAAGCACATAGGAAAAACTGTAAGATGCTGAAATAATTATCGGCAGAAAATAGAGGCAGAGCGTCGTAATAAACATCTTGCAAAGTATGTCACATTTTGCTACTATAAGCATGTCGTTGTATGAGGGCAGTGACGAGTTTTTATTAATTTATTTTCTTATGTAGGAGGAGAAGTGAGATGAATGATGCAACAGCAGCTGCAGTGGCAGCAGGATCTATTGTATACATGTTGGTAGTACTTGCAATAGCGATCGTAGTTTTGGTCGGATTGTGGAAGGTTTTCGAGAAGGCGGGTAAACCGGGCTGGGGTGCGATCGTACCGTTTTATAATTGCTATTGTCTGTTTGAGATGAGTTTTGGAACCGGTTGGTTATTCCTGCTGATATTTGTTCCGTGTGTGGGTGCAATCATGACAATTATTATGTGGGTCAAGCTGGCAATGGCGTTTGACAAGGGTGTAGGTTTCGGTATCGGAATCCTGTTCTTTCCGTATATTTTCTTGCCGATGCTCGGATTTGGCGATGCGCAGTATGTAGGTCCGTCAAAGGGCTAAATGGAATAAGATAATGAATGTGAAAGGCAGCTATTGTATTTTTTTTAATACAATGGTTGCTTTTTATTTTTTTATATGATATATAAAATGTATACAAAAATACAGAAATGCAAAAATGCAATGAAGGAGACTCGCCTTACGGGAAGCGACAGGAATACGGCGTCACCGACTGAGAGCGCTGTTTGTGAAAGGTAGGGAACGGGAACACTCCGGAGCAGATTGCCTGAACCGTACGTAATATGAAGGTTATAAATATACGCTAGGGCAATACGTTACACGCGTTAAGTGTTAAGAGAGGGTAAGGCGAAGGAGCATCTTGTCAGAGATGTCGGCTTATCAATGCGGGTGGTACCGCGGATAATCATAACTATCCGTCCCGGAATACAGAAATGTGTTCCGGGATTTTTTGCGCGAATGAGGAAGACGAAGTCTTCCGAGTCTGCTTAATCGCAGTTCCTAGGGACATAATCATGGAAAAGGAGATCAATGCAATGACAAACAAAAACATCTACAGAGACATAACTTTACAACAGATTAGCGAATCCGATATCGGTAAGGAGATTCGCGTGGCGGGCTGGATCGAGAATATCAGGGATCACGGTGGTGTATCCTTTGTGGACTTGCGCGATATGTACGGCGTACTGCAGGTCGTTATGCGCGACACTACGCTGCTTGACGGATTAACCCGAGAGATGAGCGTATCCATTGAGGGATTGATCGAGCACAGAGATGAGGAGACATATAACCCCAGAATTCCGACCGGAACGATCGAGCTGGAGGCACACAAGGTTGATGTTCTGGGCAGAGTTTACAAGCAGCTTCCGTTTGAGATCATGACATCCAAAGAGACGAGAGAAGATGTCCGTCTTAAATATCGTTATCTGGATCTGCGTAACCAGAAAGTGAAGGACAATATTATATTCCGTTCTAAGGTGATTGCCTATCTGCGGGAAAAAATGACGGAAATGGGATTTCTGGAGATCCAGACGCCGATCCTGTGCGCTTCTTCACCGGAAGGGGCAAGAGACTATATTGTTCCGTCTAGAAAATATAAAGGTAAATTCTATGCATTGCCGCAGGCACCGCAGCAGTATAAGCAGCTTTTGATGGTGTCCGGATTTGATAAATATTTCCAGATCGCACCTTGTTTCAGAGATGAAGATGCCAGAGCGGATCGTTCACCGGGTGAATTCTATCAGCTGGATTTCGAGATGAGTTTCGCCACGCAGGAAGATGTGTTCCGCGCAGGGGAGGAAGTGCTCTCGGCAACCTTTGAGAAATTTGCGCCAGAGGGATATGAAGTCACCAAAGCGCCTTATCCGATCATCAGTTATAAACAGGCGATGTTAGAGTTCGGTACGGATAAACCGGATCTTAGGAACCCGCTTCGGATCATAGATCTGACAGAATATTTCCAGGCATGCACATTCAAACCCTTCCACGGCAGGACAGTTCGTGCGATCAAGGTACATGCGGATATGTCGAAGGGATTTCACGAAAAGCTGTTGAAGTTTGCCACCGATATGGGCATGGGAGGTCTCGGATATCTGGAAGTGGCGGAGGATATGAGTTACAAGGGTCCCATCGACAAGTTCATTCCGGATGAAAAGAAGAGTGAACTTGCAGACCTTGCTGGACTGGCGGCTGGCGATACGATCTTTTTCATTGCAGATAAGGAAGAGCGGGCGGCATATTATGCAGGGCAGATTCGCAACGAGTTGGGACAGAAGCTTGACTTGCTGGAAAAAAATGCGTATCGTTTCTGCTATATCAACGATTTTCCGATGTTTGAACTTGATCCGGATACGAGGCAGATCGGTTTCACCCACAATCCTTTTTCCATGCCGCAGGGCGGTTTAGAGGCTTTGAACACGATGAACCCGCTGGAGATCCTTGCGTACCAGTACGACATTGTATGTAACGGTGTGGAGTTATCTTCCGGTGCGGTCCGTAACCATGATATGGAAATTATGGTCAAAGCATTCGAGATCGCGGGATATGACGAGGAGACTTTGAAAAATAAATTTGGCGCGCTCTACAATGCATTCCAATTCGGTGCGCCGCCGCATGCCGGAATGGCACCGGGGGTAGATCGTATGATCATGCTGCTTAAGAATGAGGAGAATATCAGGGAGGTTATCGCTTTCCCGATGAGCGGAACGGCACAGGATCTGATGTGCGGTGCACCTAATGATGTGACAGAACAGCAGCTTCGGGAAGTGCATATTAAGATCAGAAGTTAGAAAGGACAAAGACAATGGCAAATATAATCAGTGACGAGACAATTGAGTATGTGGGCATTCTGGCGAAGCTGGAATTGTCCGACGAGGAGAAAGAACAGGCGAAGTCTGATATGGGCAGAATGCTTGATTATATCGACAAGCTGGGCGAGCTGGATACTACCGGAGTAGAGCCTATGTCCCATGTATTTCCGGTGCAGAATGTGTTCCGGGAGGATGTGGTGACGAATGGAGATACGCGGGAAGAGTTGCTGGCTAATGCGCCGGAGCAGAAGGATGGGATGTTTATGGTGCCTAGGACGTTTGAGTGAATAAGCTAATTAACTGTAGGTTGAGAAGGCAGATCGCACAAAATATTCTTTTGCGTCGGGCTTCGGGAAATGGATTTTCTAAAATATTCCGGTGAGGCTATGGCGGCGGACGCAACCGACCTCTATGCGCGTCCGTGCGCATTTCGGTCTTTTCGGGGCATCAGCTTATTACTCTTTAGGGTAATAAGCACGCCCCTGAAATTGCTGGGTATTGGACGGAATATTAAGAAAATCTCATTTTCCTACGCAAGGACGGCTTCAAGAATATTTTGTGCAATCTGCCGGCAAAGTTTGACTGAAATATTTTAGGTGTATATGAAAAGAAAGGAGAGGGACTCCCTATGAATGTGATAGATATGACGGCGGTTGAACTTTCTGCCGCGATAAAAGCGGGGCAGACCACCGCAGTGGAGGCCACAGAGGCCATGCTTGCGCGTATTGAAGAGCATGATAAGATTTATAACTGCTATGTGACGGTGGACAGGGAAGGTGCGCTGGCACAGGCGAAGGAAGTGCAGGCTAAGATTGAGGCGGGGGAATTGACGGGGCCTCTGGCCGGTGTGCCTGTGGCAATCAAGGATAATATGTGCACGGAGGGTTTGCTTACCACATGTTCTTCCAAAATATTAGGTAATTTTGTTCCCACCTATACGGCAGAGGCGGTGTTGAATCTTAAGAAAGCAGGAGCTGTGATCTTGGGTAAGACGAACATGGATGAATTTGCCATGGGATCTACCACCGAGACTTCGGCTTACGGCGTGACGAGAAATCCATGGAATACCGAGCATGTACCAGGGGGCTCTTCCGGCGGTTCTGCGGCTGCGGTGGCGGCGGATGAGTGCTATTATGCGCTGGGATCCGATACCGGTGGTTCTATCAGACAGCCGGCTTCCTATTGCGGCATGGTGGGTATGAAACCTACCTACGGTACGGTGTCCCGTTACGGGTTGATCGCCTATGGCTCTTCTTTAGACCAGATTGGTCCGCTGACGAAGGATGTGACAGATTGTGCCACGGTACTTGAGACGATCGCTTCCCATGATGAGAAGGATTCCACTTCTGTGGAGCGGCAGGATACTGATTTTACTTCCGCGCTTGTTGACGATGTGCAGGGAATGCGGATTGGTATTCCTAATGACTATTTCGGAGAAGGACTTGACGAGGAAGTCAAAGCGGCGGTTCTTAAGGCGGCGGAAGAATTGGAGCGAAAAGGCGCAGTGGTGGAGCATTTCGACTTAAGTCTGGTTGAGTATGCAATTCCTACCTACTATACCATTGCGGCTGCGGAGGCAATCTCGAACCTGGAG
>CAMWMS010000141.1 GCA_947175435.1 uncultured Lachnospiraceae bacterium
TCTTAAGCAGACCTTCAAATGCTTTGCCGTGTCTAGCCTCATCTCTTGCCATCTCGTGAACGGTGTCATGGATTGCATCAAGGTTAGCAGCTTTAGCACGTTTAGCCAGATCAAACTTACCTGCGGTAGCGCCGTTCTCGGCATCTATTCTCATTTCCAGATTCTTCTTCGTGGAATCTGTTACAACTTCGCCGAGCAGCTCGGCAAATTTAGCAGCGTGCTCAGCCTCTTCCCAAGCAGCTTTCTCCCAGTATAAGCCGATCTCAGGATATCCTTCTCTGTGAGCAACTCTTGCCATAGCAAGATACATACCTACTTCTGTACACTCGCCGTTGAAGTTAGCGCGAAGATCAGCCATGATGTCCTCGCTGACACCTTTAGCAACGCCTACAACGTGCTCGGCAGCCCATTCTCTTTCACCTGCCTGTGCCGTAAACTTCTCAGCCGGTGCATTACATACCGGACACTTTTCCGGAGCGGAATCTCCTTCGTGAACATAGCCGCATACCTGACATACAAATTTCATAGTCTTGTTCTCCTTTTCTCTTGATAAATTATATTGTAAGACATTGCTGAAAAACATGCACGTCTTATCGTTCATTGACAATTTATGGTAAATTTACAATAACCTTCAACTATTGTACCATGAAAAAAATTTAAGATAAAGTTTTTTTACGACAATCACCGCACACGCCATAGAAGTATGTGACATGACCGATGATCTCTCCGTCAAACCCTGTATTGGCGGCTTCCACAGTTTCCGTGATCCGCTCGAGGCCGTCGGACATAAGGTCAATCACGCTTCCGCATTCCGTACAGACGAAATGGTAATGATCGGAAGTGTCCGCATCAAAATGGTCAACGCCGTCTCCTACCCGAAGCCGCTTGATTTCTCCCAGATCTGCTAACAGTGAGAGGTTACGATATACGGTGCCAAGGCTGATATTCGGGTATTCATGTCTGACATTCATATATACCACATCGGCAGTGGGATGATCTTTGCGGGTCATCAGGAAGTCTTTTATGACTTGCCGTTGTCTGCTGTATTTTAAAGCCATTGCTGTTCCCCTTTTTCAAAAACAGTAATGATTACTATTTCTGAAATTAATATAGCAGACAAGCCGTGGCATGTCAACTTAAACCAGGAAGTTATTTTTAATAAATTTTTTATAAGATTATCAAATATGTTTTATTTCTATCCTGCCAAAATGTGATATATTAATTATAAAAAATCGAGCTTTGCTCAATTACGAGCTACGCTCGATTGCGAGATATTGCTCATGAGATGCTGCGCATCTCCGCAAACTCGTGTATGAACGTAGGAATTTCCTACAGCGTAAAAAGCGGACAATACGGAAGGATGTGGAAAGAAAGGAGATATTTCAGTGAAGTTTAGAACAAGGCTTCTGGTCACGTCGCTGACCATTGTGCTGGTGCCTCTTTTGCTGACAAGCATTGCGTTCCTTTTCGTGGGAGGATATGTGGAAGATGCGGAAGAAGAGCTTGGCATTTTAGATGGAAATAATCTTTCTATTTCTTATACGATAGAGAATTACAGTCACGTTACGGAGGAAGTGTTAAAGGCGGTTAAGGATCAGATTGCGCAGGATTCTTCAAGGTTGGAAGACAAAGAATATTTAAACGAGATCAGCGGGGAGCTCAACAACAGAATCTCTTATATTATTGTAAGGAAAAATGACAAGCTTTACTATACGGGTAATGAGCAGGCGGCGGAGAGAATATTTGAAATGCTGCCGGAATACGGCAATGAGGTGCCGAACTCTGAGACGGGCTACTATTACAATGACAGAAGGAAGTTGGTGAAGCAGGTTGATTTTCAGTTTACGGACGGGAGTGAAGGAAGTTTCTTCATTGTGACCAGCGTTAACTCCCTTATTTCCCAGAATGCGCTGACGAAGATGATCTATGCGTTTATTTTGGTACTGTGTCTGACCAGTATTCTGCTCACACATTGGATTCAAAGAGGTATCTTTACTCCGATTAATCAGTTAAATACCGCCATGCAGAATATTGCGGAGGGTAATTTGGAATACATGTTGCCTACTGAGGAAAAGGGGGAAATCGGTGAACTCTATCGTAACTATGAGGATATGAGGCTTCGATTGAAGGAATCCACGGATGAGAAATTCGAACATGAGCAGAAAAATAAGGAGCTGGTCAGCAACATTTCTCATGATCTGAAAACGCCGATCACATCGATCAAGGGATATGTAGAAGGCATTATGGACGGTGTTGCCGACACGCCGGAGAAGATGAATAAGTACATTAAGACCATTTATGATAAAGCGAATGATATGGACCGTCTGATTAATGAGTTGACGACTTATTCCGGAATTGATAATAATAGGATTCCCTATACATTCCGCCGCATCAATGTGGCTGATTATTTCGGGGATTGTATCGAAGAGGTCGGGCTGGATCTGGAATCCAAGAACATTCAGTTGAATTATGAAGCGCTGATTGAACCGTCTACACAGATCATTGCAGATCCGGAGCAGCTTAAGCGTGTGATCAATAATATTATCAGTAACAGTGTAAAATATATAAACAAGGACAAGGGCGTTATCGATATTCGTATTCTGGACGAACTGGATGCCATACGGGTGGAGATCGAGGACAATGGCATGGGGATAGCGGCGAAGGATCTGCCGAATATTTTCGAGAGATTCTACCGCACAGACGCTTCCCGCAATTCTTCCAAGGGCGGCAGCGGGATCGGGCTATCTATTGTCAAAAAGATTATCGAGGATCACGGCGGCTATATATGGGCGACCAGCAAGGAGGACGAGGGAACCTGTATGCACTTTGTAATCCGAAAATATCAGGCACCGGAGGAAGATGTGAGCGGAACAGTACAATAGACAGAGACATTGCCGGATGATTCCTGCGGGAATCATATGGCAGCATGAAAGAGGAGAAAGGACGAAGATTATGAGCAAAATATTGATCATAGAAGATGAAGAGGCGATTGCAGATTTAGAGAAAGATTATCTGGAGTTGAGTGATTTCGAGGTGACGATCGAGAACACCGGAGATAAAGGGCTTGAGACTGCGCTGGGCGGAGATTTCGATCTGGTGATCTTAGATCTGATGCTGCCGGGTATAGACGGATTTGAGGTATGTAAGAAGATCCGTGAGGAGAAGAATATACCGATTATCATGGTATCTGCCAAGAAAGATGACATTGACAAGATCAGAGGTCTGGGTCTGGGTGCGGATGATTACATGACGAAACCTTTCAGTCCCTCCGAGCTGGTAGCGAGAGTCAAGGCACATATGGCGCGCTATGACAGGCTGGTGGGCAGCAACCAGAAAATCAACGATATCATTGAGATCAGAGGTCTTAAGATTGACAAAACGGCGAGAAGAGTCTATGTGGACGGTGAGGAGAGAATTTTCACCACGAAGGAATTTGACCTTCTGACTTTCTTAGCGGAGAATCCGAACCATGTGTATTCCAAGGAGGAACTGTTCCGCGAGATCTGGGATATGGATTCCATCGGGGATATTGCTACAGTCACGGTGCACATTAAGAAGATTCGTGAGAAGATTGAGTTTGATACCGCGAAGCCGCAGTATATCGAGACCATCTGGGGTGTGGGATATCGTTTTAAGATCTAGTATGATCCGCTTTAATTGTCTTAATGTTTCACGCTTATAGTGAATCATACTAATATTGCGCAGCAGGCTGAGAGAAAGGCATGTATATTAGCATGAATAAGGAGAGAATCCTTTACGAGGATAAAGATATAATCGTGTGCCATAAGCCGGCGGGGATCGCGACGCAGACTGCCAGAGTAGGACAGGCTGATATGGTGAGTGAGATTACGAACTATCTGCTGCGCCCGGAGCATGGCAGGGGCGAGGGTAGACTGCGGGAAGATGGCGGGCAGCAAAGTGAAGGTGGAAGACGGCAGAACAATACTTTACAAGCGATCCCCTATGTGGGTGTCGTTCACCGCCTTGATCAGCCGGTGGAAGGTATTCTGGTATTTGCCGGAAACAAGCGGGCAGCCGCCGAACTGAGCAGACAGATTGCGGAGAACTGCATGGAGAAATATTATTATGCGGTAATCTGCGGACAGGAGCGGATCGACGGCGGCAGACTGGAAGACTATCTGGTAAAAGATAATCGGACTAATATTTCCCGTATTGTGCCGCCGGAGGTTAAGGGCGCTAAGAAGGCAGTGCTGGAATATGAGATTCTGACTCGGAAAGCAGAGATTGCCCTTGCGAAGATCCATCTCTACACCGGCAGGCATCATCAGATCAGGGTGCAGATGAGTCATGCAGGGATGAGTCTTCTGGGTGACTACAAATATGCTGATGCACAGACGGTAAGAATATCGGAGCAGATGCGTGTCAAAGAAGTTGCGCTATGTGCCTGTCAATTATCTTTCCAACATCCGCGGACAGGAAAAAGGATGGATTTTAAGATCAGACCGGAGGGAAAAGTTTTTCAGACAGAAGAATTTGAGCCCTATTATCCGTAAAAACATCGAGTTGTACAGAGGATTATACGCTGTCGGTAATCGGTTAGGCATATAACAGCCGTATAACATATTGAAAATATAATATAATATAGCAGTAGGAAACAAGAGGAACAGAGAACAAAATCTCTGTTTCTTTTTACGTTACAGGAAGGTGTATCGATAATTATGAATCTGCAGTCTATCCGGAATCACAAACTGATCAGAATATGTATCATCCTTGCAGGAGTCTGGTTTTTCTTTCAATATATTTTTACATTAATCGCACCTTTTGTGCTGGCATTTCTTCTGATTTCTTTTTGTTATCCGCTGCTACAGCGTATTCAGCGGCGGATCCCGATCAAGAAGAAATTTCTGGCAGTGGGAATTATACTTCCCCTGCTCCTTCTGATTATGGGAATCTTGTGGGTAATTATGATACTGGGTGGGAGACAGTTGGAGGGACTTCCGGCATTCTGCACACAGGTGGGGGAGAAGCTGGAGCTTTTTTTCCATCAGTGCTGCTGCGGACTGGACGGCAGATTCGGATGGGACGGGCAGCAGATTGAACAGTTTGTGATCGAGCAGATGACGGTTGTCATGGAGAATGTGCAGATACAGGTAATGCCACAGATTATATCTTCCTCATATAACTGCTGTAAAGGAATCTTTGCGGCGATCGGTTTCCTTGCTATTACATGTATTGCAGCCTTTTTATTGGAAAAGGAATATGCCGACATTGTTGAGACACTGAAGGGATCGGAAGAACTGCGGTTAGTCTGGGCGGTAGTAGAGGGTGTTATGTCTTATATCATTACATTTATTAAGGCGCAGGGAGTAATCTTATTGACTATCAGCGTGCTGTGCAGTATCGTGCTGAGCGTGGCAGGGGTAGCCGGGGGAATCCTGTTTGGGATTCTGGCAGGAGTGATGGATGTACTTCCCTTTATCGGGACAGGTATTGTGCTGGTGCCGCTATCCTTATGGCAGATGCTGAATGGACAGTACGGGAGGATGACAGTGTGTCTGGTTCTGTACGGGATATGTATTCTGACAAGAGAGCTGTTAGAGCCAAAGCTGATCGGCAGGCAGATCGGTGTAGCACCTGTCTTTATGCTGTTAGCGGTCTATGCGGGTATAAGACTGTTTGGCATCGGCGGTATTATCAAAGGACCCCTAGCGCTTATTGTTGTCGTGGAAATATGGAAAATTATGAATGCGAAACAGAGAGAGTTTGACGAAAAAGGGGTGTTGGATTATGATTAAAAAAGTGAAGTTTTATTGCGACATATTTTGAACAAGACAGATATTAAAATCGGATGAAAAGAACAGGACAAAATTGCATTGAATCAGAACAAACAAATGCGGAACAATTAGCGGAAGATTTACCGAAGTCGAACGCGGTGATGGCGGAGGGAGAAAAGGGTGGCTGGCACACGGATATCTGCCAGGGGATTATAATGGCATATTTCCTTGTGATGGTGTTGATATACCCCTTCTATGCGCCGGGCGGCTATACACTGATCGGTGATGTGAAGTATGAGCTTTTCCGAAACATCAGCTTGACAACGATTGCGGTGATGGCAGTCGTCATTGTGGCAGCGGTTTTGTGCTGGCGGGATGGGCACTGGCTGGTAAAGCATTATCAGACGATGTCTGTCACGGACTGGGTTGCCTACGGGTATTTTGTTGCGGTGATGCTGTCGTACCTCGGCTCTGCTTATAAGGAAGACGCGCTTTGGGGAGTGGAAGGATGGTACATGGGAACCGTCACGCAGATGATATTTGTGTTGCTCTATTTCTTTTTCTCCCGTTATTTTTATCATAGCAGAGGTTGGATCGAGGTATGGCTGGCGGCATCAGCTGTGGTATTCCTGTTGGGGATCTGCAATCGGTATTCTGTCTATCCGATCGTGATGGAGGGACAGACAGATACATTTATCTCTACGCTTGGTAATATTAACTGGTTCTGCGGTTACTGGTCTGTGGCGGCATCGATCGGAATCACATGGTATTGGTGCAGTGACGGTGGGTGGGCTCGTCTGCTGGCAGGTATTTATAGTATGATTGCTATGCTCAGTGGTGTGACGCAGGGCAGTGACAGCGCGTATCTTGTTTTTGCTATAATATTTATTGTTTTGTTTCTGTTATCGTTTTATAACGGTCATAAGATATATCGCTTTGTGGAGCTGTGCATGATGTTTGCCGTAAGCTGTCAGTTAGGGCGGGTTCTGCGATATATTCCGGCGCTGGATTATAATTACGGACCGGCAGACGGAGGATCGCGTATTACGGCGGCGCTGCTTGACGGCAATATCACACTGTGGGCACTTGCTATTCTTATACTGTGTTATGGATTGCTACGTGGATTGGACAGGCCTTTCCATATTTTCGCAGACAGCAAGGCGGACAGATCCGCCGACAGAGGTGATAGGCAGCTGTTGCGAGGACCTTATATGGGAAAGCACAGGCAGAGGGGCGTTGTCGCGGTAGGTGTGAGTGTTGTATTACTCTGTGTTGTAACTGCTTATCTGTTTCACAACGATATTCTTCATGTCAGGGGAGCGGCAGGGACAGCGGAGGAAGAGAGCGGGTTCCTACTTATCTTTAACGAAGACTGGGGAAACGGCAGAGGAGCCGCGTGGAATTGTGGTATCGATGCGTACCGGAACATGGATACACTACATAAGGTTGTGGGCATAGGACCGGATTGTTTCGCGGATTATGTGTATGACGTGCCCCAGCTGGCGCAGAGGCTGGCGGACAGCTTTACCAATCAACGGCTGACTAATGCGCATAATGAGCTGCTTACACAGCTTGTCAATGTGGGAGCGATTGGCTTTCTGTGCTATATGGGACTCTTTCTGAGCGCGTTCCTAAGATGTATGCGCAGGGCGGATAAACAGCCGGTTCTGTATATGTGTGCGGTGGGCATATTGGCATATGCGGTACACGGTATGGTCAGTTTTCAGCAGGTACTCAATACGCCTTATATTTTTATCTTGATGGGGATCGGGGAACGGCTCTGTCGGAGTATGGATAAGCGTGCGGAAGACGGGATAACAGAAACGTGGGAAAAGTGATGTATGAGCAATAAGATTATAAAAAAAGATCAGAAGAAAGATTCTGCGGGTACCGGAGTTCAAGTCACAGAGCAGATCATAGAATATTTACTGGCCATAGTATTGATTATTCTGTGCACTGCGGTGCCTTTCTACGCTTCCGATGGTTATCATCAGATTGGTAACGCCAAATTCGCTGCATACCGGGCTGTTATGATCGGTGGCGGTGCGGTTTTGCTTATGGCAATGATACCGTACGGTATTTTTTGGATAAAAGAACATAGAAGGCCGCGAATATCCGTCACAGACGGATTTGTGCTTGCCTATTTGATTTTATCGGGAATATCTGTAATTTCCGGAGGATTTTATCAGGATGCCCTGTGGGGATATACCGGGTGGAACATGGGATTGATGTCGCAGATCAGTTTCGTGCTGCTCTATCTTATGCTATCCCGATTCGGCAGATACTACCGTCTGATATTGACGGTGTTATGTATGGCAGCCGGCATTGTCTACGGGATCGGAATCCTGCACAGACTACTGATTGATCCCATCGGCTTCTATGACGGATTGTCTTATGGACAGAAAGCACAGTTC
>CAMWMS010000142.1 GCA_947175435.1 uncultured Lachnospiraceae bacterium
TCTTCTTTTAAGAGAAAATATGATGATGAAGCCGCCTCTGGTTTGTCTGCCGGTTACTTATGCTTATGGGGGGACTACTTTGGAGGGGTGACCGGACCGAAGGTGGGAAATAGGAGGAAACGCGATGCGTATCGGGGATATTGATGAATTGGATAAAGAGGGGAAATCTGACAGTCTGATCAGTTTATTGCAGCCGGAAAACCAAAAGGCTCTGACCGGAGCGGAGAAGTTTAAAAACTGGTGGCATTATCGTAAATGGTATGTGATCATCGGGGTGATCCTGTTTGGGTCCGCCTGTAGTCTGATTGGGAATGCGCTGGGGTTTTTTACCAAATCTCCTGACCTTCAGATCGCATATGTAGGCAAAGCAGCACTTCCGCAGGATACGGTATCGGCCCTGGAGCAAATCTTTACCTCACTGGCCGGGGATTATAATGGAGACAAGGAGGTTATCGTACAGATCAACCAGTATATCAGTGACAGCCAGACTACCGATGCAGAGACAGCTTATTATCAATATGCCTCTGAGATCACTCTGATGGCTGATATTTCCGAGGGTGAGAGTTACTTTTTCCTGATGGACGAACCGCAGGCTTTTCAACAGGAATATCAGATTCTTGCCGCTCCCGACGGAAGCTGCCCTGCTCAGGCGGACTATTCTGTTGCAGATAAAACTATCTTGTGGGCAGACTGCCCTATATTGTCCGAAGTCGAAACCGGCGTATATACCGAAACCATAGCCGGACAAACTGTCACCAGAAGCAATCAGGAAGTGCTCGCCGATCTTTATCTGGGGAGACGCTGTTTCTATACCGATAAAGTGTCTGCGCATACGGAAGAATGCAGCGCGCTATGGGATTTATTGTATAACAGTTGTATGAATTGATCCTTCAGGGCGAACGCACTGCACAAATAACATTTTCCATCGAAAGGAGTTTTCCATGAAAAGAAAAATCTGCGCCTGTATCTTATGTCTCACGCTAACATTGACCGGCTGTTCCCTCCTCCCTTCCATCTTTGACGAGGACACAACTGTCGATGTCAATGCAGAGTATATAACGGTGGGCCGCCATCTGACCGCGCCTAACACGGATGAACGGCTGACGCTGTTAAACAACATGGATACTTTATCTTCAGACGGACTCTACTACGCTTCATGGACTGCCGGAAGCGCACAGCCATACGAAAATGCGGACGGCGATACGGTCGATCTGTACGACGCACAGCTTTACCTGCTGGTCGGAGAATACAATACCGCCGAATCCGCTCAGGAAAACATGGAGACGTGGCTGGCGGCCGGACAGAATAGCTATGACGTGACCAATGAAGAAACCGTCACTTACGGCGAACAGTCCTATACCATGATCACATACAATTTTGTAAATAAAGAAAACCCCTATGCACGAGGTATATCGGCTTTCGGGGTTTATGAAAACTGTGCTGTATGTATCGAATTGACCTGTATAGAAGAATACGATGAAGATTTACGGGAAATGCTGACCACATTTCTGAACGGTTGCACATATCAATAACGATTCACTATATCCGTCTGGCAGTCAGGGCAGCTTCTCCGCCTCTTGTTCCTTTCTCTGCTCTGACTCTCTTGCCCGCTGACGCTCCTGCTCCTTCTCTTTCTCCTTCATCACATGCAGGTATCTGCGCCCCAGACACAGCAGTCCTACGCTGATCACCGATATGAAGTCTTCAAAAGGAGTCGTGTCACCCACAATCATATGCCGTGCCACTAAGAAAATCAGCACTTCCATAACATTATCCGAGTTAGGTCTGCACAACATCTGTAAGAACTCAATCCCGATCACGATCACAAATACATCTTCCAGAAAAGGCTTGAACTCGGCGGTATCATCCAGCATAGCACGGAAAACCTCGAAATCGCTCAGCAGACTGAAGATCGTCAGCAGGATCCCCACCAACACAATAACCGCCATGATAAGCTCCAGCCCTTCTCCCACTCTCTGTACGTTTTTCTTGAACCGCCCCAATAATTTATCCATAAAACTCCCTCGCGCCATCCGACACCTTAACACTCTTTTCCGCTCCATTCAAGCCACCCATCATCTACACTAACTTCATTATAGTGGAACAAAGAAAATATTACAACGCCATCCACCCCATTTACGACAAAATCCCCCTCTACCTCCCCTCATAAGTTGCGCCCGGCATATCGCATAAATGGGCCGATTGTGTCTTGCGAAGGCACATGAGATTTTCTTAATATTCCGCCCACAAACCAGCGATTGCGGGACACGGATGTCCCGCAAAGCCCGAACCAAGCCCGGATGGCTTGTAGAGGGCGGTCGCGTCCGTTTCCACAACCTTCCCGGAATATTTAGAAAATCCATGTGCCGCAGCCCGACACAATCGGCCCATTTATGCGATATGCCCCACCTTATGCCTCCCCAATCATATTCAAGAATTTCTCAATCCTCCGCCCTAAGCCTAACCACCAAACTATCCTTCTCCACATTCCTGAAACACAGATAAGGTATCCCCACCGCAAACACCCCCAGAATCGGCGTGCACACCACAAGCGGCAGTAACGTAAACCGAAACGTAGTATACCCTCCCTCCACCATAGCCCTCACACCAATCCCTACGGCAAATGCGCTGAGAGCATAAGTAACCACCAGAGTCAATCCCACATAATCCACTCCTTCAAAGACAAGTAGTTTACATAACTGTGTTTTTGTCATACCCACACTCTGGATCATAGCAAATTCCTTTTTTCTGGAGACAATGGATGTAATCATGGAGTTGATAAAGTTCAGTACTCCTACCAGTGCAATCACGATGCTGACCGCATTACCCATAACGGCGCTTGATCTGGTCTCGCGCTCATACTGTCTCGTCATGGATTGTCTTGAAGTGACCGATACAGTCAACCCCGTCTGGGCAAAGTACTCATCTATCTTTTCCTGTGCCTCCTCGATTTTCTCATCTGCTATATTAAAATACAGCTTTCGCAAAGTATTTTGAGGCCAACATTCCCGGAAAGTCTCTGTGGGCATGATAAAATCCAGATAGAAGCTATCCCGTGGTCCGCCTTCATAGGCGCCCTCCGTTACCGGCTGCAGACTATTGAGTACCGCCATGACCGTGTACTCTCTGCCCTCTATGTCCACAAAATCCCCCACGGATACCGTAGGCATAGCCTGCTCCTTTATACCCGGTTCCATGCCCGGTCCCAATGCCAGCACATATTTACCTGTCGCGAAAAGTTCTCCGTCAAAGCTGCCATTCTCCCAATATTCTTCTCTGCTGTACACATCTAATGGTATGCCGTCTATACCGTAAATAACACTGTAAGCTTTCTGCTCTTCTACGGCTCTTTGCATCGCTTCCACACCTGTCGGATCATAGGACGCCCAGGAATCCAATATATCTTCGGTATAAAATCCCTGTATGTTCGCTATTGTCTGTTCACCCAACGTAATCTGCGTCTCGTGGCTGTACAGATGTCCCACTGACTCCAATCCTTCTATTGACTCAATCAGTCGAACCAATTCTCCGCTCAAGGTATCACCCTGCGGATCGTATCCTGTCATGTAGGCTGCACTTGTCGCCTCATCGATCTGATAATCTGCTATCGTCAATCCCTCCAGATATTTCTCCATATCAAAAGAGGCATTCTTGGCATAAAAACAGCTCATCAGCGTCAGCCCCAATGTGAGGGAACAGATTACGGTAACGGTACGTTTCCTGTTTCGACCCAGATTTGACCATGCCAGTGCAGATAACGACGCACTTCCCTGACGTTTCTTCCTTCCACACCCACTCCGGGTTACATCGCTGTACCGCAACGCTTCTATGGGAGATACTTTTCCTGCCAGTTTTGCCGGACGCATACAGGAGACTAATACAGTCAATCCCGCAAAAAGCGCAGAACCGATGAAAATGACAGGGCTTGCCGACACACTTCCCGCCTGAAAGCTGATCAGCACAGGTACTAACACCGCACCCAACAAATAACCCAGAATCAGTCCAATCGGAATACCGATGGCACACAGCCGTCCCGCCTGCACGTAGATCAGTTTTTTAATCTGCTTTTTAGTCGTTCCAAGGGTCTTTAGTTTGCCGTAGAACTGTATATCCGCAGTAACGGAAATCTGAAAAATATTGTAGATGATCAAATATCCCGCCACAAACACCAGAACCATTCCCAGATACATCGGAAGATTCTCCTGTACCGCCATCCGGTTCATCTCGGAAGAATACGCCAGATTAACGCCATACTCCAAATCCGCAAGCCCCAGTTCCGACAAAATACGATCCATACTGCCCTCGATATCTTTATCACTGTAGAGGCTTACCTGTGCCATATAAATCCCCATCATCGTCTCAGGATCAGGTCCTCCGATCAACTCCACTGCCTCATCCGCAAAAGCCCTGCTCACCCACGCCATACTGGCATAACTGGATTCATTTGCCTCCCAGAATCCGCACAGGGTAAAAGTGGAAGTGATCAGCTCTTTCGTCCTAAAATCCGCCATCCACTGCAATGTCACCGTCTCGCCTAACTCGTGGGGTACTCCCAGTCTGGTAAGTATCATAGTGTCCAGCGCAATCTCATCCTCATTCTGCGGCATCCTTCCGATGTCCGGCAGTGCGAAAGAGTGCTTTGCATAGCTCTCATCCGACCAGCGCACTTCCACCTGACGTCCCGAGACGCGCTGATCCTCCACAAGTCCTGCCACCAGGCTGTGCCCCACCTCCGCCACATCGGGATGGGATGCGATCATGTCTGCCTGCTCCTCCGTAATAGACTTAAAAGATGCCTGCGCATCATATCCTGTCTGCTTAAAAGTCATCTCGATAATGTTCTTGCTCATGCTCTGACTTAATACAAAGAGCGTGGTAAACATCAATGTGGTAAGCACAATGGCAAGCACTGCCACAAGATTGCGCCCTTTATTTTGTTTAAAAATACGTTTATTTATTACAATTATCGGCTGAAACATAATCCCTGTCCTCCCTATTTTCTCTCTAATCTCACGATTCCACCCATCCATATTCCGCATACTGACTCAATTTTCGCTGTCTTATCAAACCGCACTCACGGTCTCATCATCGCATCACACCACAATACGCCCATCCTCGATGTGTATCACCCTGTCAGCCCGCGCAGCGATCTCCGAATTGTGGGTAATCATCACGATCGTCTGATGAAACTGTTCACTGGTCATCTTAAGCAGACTGATCACATCGTCACTTGTTGCGGAATCCAGATTGCCGGTGGGTTCATCCGCCAGAATAATAGACGGTTTCGTTGCCAGCGCACGGGCAATCGCCACTCTCTGCTGCTGCCCGCCTGAGAGCTGGTTAGGAAAACTGTCCAGTTTGCTCTCCAATCCGAGAAGCTCTACGACTTCCATAATAAATTTCCTGTCCGGCTTCCGTCCGTCTAGTGAGATCGGAAAAATGATATTCTCCCACACAGTCAGCACCGGCACCAGATTATAATTCTGAAAAATAAACCCGATCTGTTTGCGTCTGAAGATCGTCGCCTGCTCCGCATTCAGTTTTGCAAGTTCCTGACTGCCGATTCTGACACTGCCTTCGCTTGGTACGTCCAGACCGCCCAGCATATTGAGCAGCGTGGATTTACCGCTCCCACTGGTGCCGATGATAGCGGTAAATTTGCCCCTCTCGATCTCCAGATCCACGCCGTCAAGCGCCTTGACAAGCGCTTCTCCCTCTCCGTAATATTTCTTTAAACCTGTAGCTTTCACGATCGCTTCCATATAGATTACCCTGCCTTTCCCTTACGATATATCAGTGCTGCAAGATGTTACTCGAAATTACCGAAAACACCCTCGTATCAGCACCTCCTGCTCTATAGGAAGATTGTATCAGCCCTAAGTTACAATCAAGGTACAGAAAAGGTACATTTTTGTGACATTGACCGATTTGCATGAAAAAAGGACATCTTCATTTTGAAAATGTCCTTAAAACGTTTCTATAATCTCTCACTCCACCACCCTCAACCTCTCCGTAACGCTTTCTCTCATGACCAGACGCAGGCAGCACAGCGGAACCAGAAGTGCAGCTGCAAACAGAAACGGCAGCACGATCCACATCGGCATCAGAGAATACCTCCATGTGGCACACCATGCGCTTGCCGTATGGGTAATCCACCACCTTCCCAGCAGCCATGTCAGCATCGACACCACCGGCACTAGGAAGGCAGTCAGCACACCGCCGTATGCCAACCCCTCATAAATAAGCAGCCTGCGGATCTGCCTCTGCGTCATGCCCAGACTCTCATACACCGCAAACTCTTTTTTCCGTACAAGCACGCTCGTCACCAATGCATTGCCGAAATTTAACACACCGATCAGCAGCAAAACCGCCCCAACAAACATAGGAATCATATAGGTATGGAACAGCGCGTTCTTAAACTCCCACTGATTGTCGCTTCGCATTTTAACCCCGATTCCTGTGTCCCCTATAAGCTCCCTCAAAAAAGCTTCAAACTCTTCTTGACTATCCGAGTCAATATTTACTAACATATTCCTGACACCACTGTCGGGAAATAATTCTTCATAGGTCTGCACCGGCATATAATAGGAAATGTTATACTCCGCTTTCCGGCTGTCGGAGCCGGTAATCATGCGGCTCTTATAGGAAACAGCCGCCATGATCTCAAAAGAACGTCCGCCGATCTCCACCTTGCTTCCCACCGGAGGCGTCGAGACGAAGGACGTGCCGCTGGCGCCCGCGGCAATCACATAATCTCCCGTGGCAAACAAGTCTGCGTCGTAGGAGCCTTCAACGTATTCTCCGTCAATCAGCGCCACAGACAGCGCCAGTCCGTCTATTCCTGTAGCAATACCGATATACTCTCCGGTTTCCCGGAATATCTCATAACCTGCTAACCAGTCCGGCGAGCCCGCCATAGCCTCTTTTCTGGCAACGCCGTCCGAATCCTCACTCTCGAAATTTTCTACAATAAATGCACGCTCTTCCTCGCTTGCATACATAGGCACTTCCATCGTGCGTATCGTTCCCGTTTCTGTCACCGCCTCATGTTCCGCAAGCTTATGTCTAAATTCCGGTGTGATACTTCGGCTCCACGGATTATAACGCTGGAGATTGGTAGCCGCAGAGGCATCTGCAATCAGATAATCACTGTAAGCAATATCCTCCAGATACTTATCCTCGTCAGCGCTGACATACTGTGTCCAAAGAACACACAGCAAGGTCAGGGACAGCAGCATGGAGGCAGCCGCCAATGCGGATTTGCCTTTGTCCCGTCTGATTCCGGACAGCTTAATAAGCGGTATTTTGGTACGCCGCGGTACTGCACCGACAAACCGTACAGCCTCGGCAGGACTGATCTTTGATACGAATTTCGCTGGCAGCATGCAGGCTGTCAGCGTTATAAAATACGTGAACAGCGCACTGTACACAAACGGAGCCAGCCGGAAAAACAGCAGCACCGGATTCTGTCCGCCCGTATTTAAGATCACATACGGGGCAACTGCGGCACAAAGCGCAAATCCAAGCAGCCACCCTACAGGAATTGCCGGAAGGCACAGATATGCCGCCTGCCCTGATAAAAGCCGGCCGATCTGCCTCGGACTCATCCCAAGACTCTTCACCCTCCCGTAGAATCTCACATTCTCTCCGGCGGAGATGCGCACGATATTGTACACCATCAACATGCCACACGCCGCAACTGCAATATTAATCATATAGTATGGCACTGCTTTTCCTTCCGCACGTTCTACTCTGGCCTCGTTATACGCCAGATTGGTATCATAGACAACACCGTCCACCCCCAGATCAGCGAGCAGTTCCTCGGCCTGCATATCCAGATCATCCGGTCGGTACAAAGTCACTCCCAGCGTCACAAGATCCGGCGCTTCGGGACAGAGCCTGTCCGCGGCCTCCGGAGTGATCCATGCGCAAGTCTCCGTAGAACCCATGTCGCTGCTCCACCATCCGCAGAGCCGGAAAGTACTCACCTGTTCCTCCCTGCCATCCACAGGAATCCAGCGCAGCACTACCTCTTCTCCCTCCTTACACGGAATTGCCAGCGAGCGCATAGTAAGTT
>CAMWMS010000143.1 GCA_947175435.1 uncultured Lachnospiraceae bacterium
AAGACCCTCTTCGCGTCCCTCGGCATGGCCAATCTCGCGCCATTCCTTCCGCTCGCTCCGTATGTGCGTCTCCTCATCGTACTCAAAGATACTCACCGCTATCGCCTCCGCCCGATTCTCAGATAAAAAACCCCATATGATTTCCGTTACTATAGCATATGGTTAACGGAATTTTAAATAGATTTTTTTAAAAAAATAAAAATATGTTTGAACGATAGAAGACCGGACAGACAAAGCGTCCTGCCTAAAATATTCCGTCTCTACTTTACGCGCTTAATAGAATTGCGCAGCATTAACAGATCATAGTAATCTAAGAGAAGCTGCGTGCTTTTGGGATCCAGTTCTACGATCGTGTTCATCAGGTCACCCACCGTATAATCCGCGGAGAGGGGATGATTCAGAGTGTCGATTCCTGCTTTATAATCCGTTCGTTGTAAGAGATAGTCTGTAGAGACATCGAAGAAATCTGCCAGCATGGACAATGTGTTCAGATCGGGTAAATGGACGCACTTCTCATAATTGGAGACAGTTGCCACAGTCACATTCAGATAGGTTGCAACTTCTTTTTGCAGAACCCCTTTTTCTTTTCGTAATTTTGCCAATAATTTACCAAGTTCCATATTGTTCTCCGGCACATAAACTATATTTGTATATGTGGTTATCTGATGGTATAATGCGTAAGCAGTTGATTATGCTAAACGGCTTACATCTGCACATGATTCTAGGACAATTTCACGATAAAGGAAATGAAAATAAACAATACAAATAAAATTGAGCTGTATAGACGCGTATATTTAACGATAAGTTAATTATCTGATACGAAACGTTTAGCGGCGAAGCGGACGTATGAAATATAAGGGGTCCGTACAGATGAAAGCTAATAGCTATGGAGCCGCACTTTCGCTCCTTTGTGGCCCGGATAATTCAGACAGCATATTACTTGAAAAGAGACGTTGCAAGGAGTAAGATGAATTTGGACTTGTTTTCGTGCGCCGGACGGGAGCGGAGACAGATTCAAACAACGAATGGAACGGGATAACAAAAACGGGAAGGCATAGTGGGTGATAAGATGGCGGTTTTATGTAATCAGGTAGGATATCTGCCGAAGTGCAGGAAAACAGCGGTATTGACTGCGGGAAAGCATTTCAAGGTAATACAGGCGGAGCCCGGACAGGACGACGGCCAGGTTGTTATGGAAGGAGACGCGCGGGATGCCGACGTGGATGCCGCTTCGGGAGATCACGTACATGTGGCGGATTTTAGCCAGATTACGCAGGAAGGAACTTATTATATACAGAATGAGTCCGGAGAACGGTCGCATTGCTTCCGGATTGGGCAGGACGTATATCGGGCACTTCAGAAAGATATGACGAAGGCATTATATTACCAGCGTTGTGGGTGTGGGCTGCAGGAGGCGTATGCGGGAGTATATGAGCATCCCGTATGCCATGCCCATAAGGCGGTGCTTTGGTCGGATCACAGCGTAGAGAAAGAAGTGTCGGGCGGCTGGCATGACGCGGGAGACTATGGCAGGTACATATCACCGGCGGCGGTTGCCGTGGGACATTTGCTCTATGCGTATCTGCTGTTCCCGGATAGTTTTAAGGACAGCCTGAACATACCGGAGTCGGGCAATGGCTTTCCTGATGTACTGAATGAATGCCGTTATGAGCTGGAGTGGATGCTCAAGATGCAGGACGAGGAAGGCGGCGCTTATCATAAACTGACGTCGGAACGCCATGCGGATTTCATCATGCCGGAGGAGGATCATGCGCAGTTCTATCTTTTCACGGTCTCATCTATGGCAACTGCGGATTATGCGGCATCCATGGCGTTGGCATCCAGAGTGTATCGCGCGTATGACGACGATTTTGCGGATCGGCTGTACGAGGCGGCCGTAAGGGCTTGCGGGTGGCTGGAGCGATATCCGGAATATGTGGGATTCAGGAATCCGGAGAGTTGTAACACGGGGGAATATGACGATGTCTGCGATCTGGATGAGAGATTGTGGGCTGCGGCGGAGATGCTTGTAATCACGGGAGAGCAGAAGTATCAGGAGCAGATGGACAGACTGCTTAAGGAGAATCTGACGAAGACGGATTTTGGCTGGACAGATGTATCCGGTTTTGCGGCATTGGCAATTCTAACGGATGAGTCGCATAGGGCTTCGGCAGAGAGTGTGGCGGACTTAAGAGGTGCCGTGCTCGCGGAGGCAGACCGGCTTGTAGCTGTGGCGGAGCAGTCGGGTTACGGTGTGGCGATGGAGCCGGAAGATTATATATGGGGCAGTAATATGGTAGTGCTCAACAGAGGGATGCTGCTGGTGTTAGCAGCACTGGTTATAGAGCAGGAAGATAGGAAGAACGCATATGAGCAGACAGCGCTGGCACAGCTTGATTATCTGCTCGGCATGAATGCGGTAGACTACAGTTATGTGACGGGATACGGAGATCACGCATGCAGGAATCCGCACAACCGTCCGACGGAGTGTGACGGCATAGAGCTGCCCATGCCCGGATGGGTCAGCGGAGGACCTTTTAAGACACCTTGCGATGAGGTGGGAAGAGAGCATATTCCGGAAGGGACACCACCGATGAAATGTTATCTGGATCATGCGGCATGTTATTCTCTGAACGAGATCACGATTTATTGGAATTCGCCGGCTATCTTCGTGGCGGCATATTTCAATGGCAAATGAAAATAAAAACAATGAACTGAGGGCATATCGGAAATGAAGAAATTGGGAAGAAACGATCACTGCTGGTGCGGCAGCGGGAGGAAATATAAGTCATGTCACATGGCCATGGATGAAAAGATAGAGCATTATGCGCTACAGGGGCATATCGTGCCGGATCACGATATATTAAAGACACCCGAGCAGATCGAGGGAATCCGTCAAAGCAGTAAGTTGAACATAGCGATTCTGGACGAGATCGAAAAGCAGATCCATATCGGCATGAGCACGGAGGAGATCGACAGACTGGTCTGCAATATGACACGAGAGATGGGCGGGATACCCGCGCCTCTGGGATATGAAGGGTTCCCCAAGAGCGTTTGCACCTCTATTAACGAGGTGGTATGCCACGGGATTCCCTGTGAAGAACGGTTGCTTAAGGATGGGGATATTGTCAACGTGGATGTATCCACCATCTATAAGGGATATTTTTCCGATTCTTCCCGTATGTTTATGCTGGGGGATGTAGATCCGGAGACGCAGAAGTTGGTGCGCGTAGCCAGAGAGTGCATCGATGTAGGGCTTGAACAGGTGAAACCGTGGAATTTTCTGGGAGATATGGCACAGGCCATCAATGACCATGCCAAGGCAAACGGATATTCCATCGTGCGAGAGATCGGCGGACATGGTGTAGGACTGGAATTCCACGAGGAACCTTTTGTCAGTTATGTGACAAGCAAGGGAACGGAGATGCTCATGGTGCCGGGTATGGTATTTACCATAGAGCCGATGGTAAATATGGGCAAGGCGGATATTTATATCGATGACAATGACGGCTGGACGGTCTATACCGATGACGGCAAACCTTCTGCGCAGTGGGAGGTAACGCTGGCAGTGACGGAAGACGGATATGAAATTATGACATATTAAAATAAAAAAGATGACGAGAACCGTACGATATTCCGTTTGTAAGGTTAGAAGTCAGTGCACATCGAGTTTTGCGGTGTACACTGACTTTTTTATGTGCAAAAATTTGTGCAACATTCCGATATTGTCAATTGTGGGGTAGTTTGATATCTTAAGGATACAATCTTTGGATACATCTAAAGTATACTTTATTCCGTGCATCGTACGGCACGGTTCTATGGCGAATCGCCACGGATTTCCAAATGTTGGAGTTGTAATAGGAAAGCTTAGAACAACTGAATAAAAGAAGAAAGGAAAGGTATTTTATGAAAGAATTTATGACAAAAGTGTCAGATTATCTGAACGAGAGGAGAAACGACCCCGAAAGACAGGAAGACCATCTTGCGGCCGTGATCGTGGGAGTAGTGGCGGTTGTAGTTATCGTGTTGCTGTTGTTGCTTCTGTGGGGACATGCTGCGAATGAGCGCAAGCGGAATGATGAGGAGAAGGCGGCAAGAGCGGCGGAGGAAGCGGAACTGGTGCAGACGACTCATAAAGAAGAAGCGGCGGAGTATATGGCACCGAATGACGGGCAGGAGGAGCTTAGACAAGAGTATCTTGCAAGCATAGAGTCCCTGAACAGTAAGATCGAGGAGCTGTACAATACTATGACACAGGTGGAACAGACTCTACTTCAGACGATCGAACAATATCAGCAGGAGGACACCAAGCTGCAGGAGCGGGTGGACACGCTGCATACGGAAGTTTCTACAATCCTGCAGAAGCTTAAGGAAACACAGACGAAACTGTATGATCTGACTGATTTGGTGCAGGTTATGAATAAGGAGACGATTCCGATGATCCAGAAGCAGTTAGTAGAGATCCGGTCGGAGATGGATAAAGTGCACACTGATATATCGGGACTTTATGCGAAAATCGCGGCATTAGAGCAGGAGGATGTCAAGCTCTGGGCGAGCATAGGCGCCATGGAGAAGACATTGAAAAAGGCGCTGAATCAGAATATCACCGAAGTGAATAATCAGTTTGATGTGCTGTTGAATCAATTGGATGAACTGGTGAACCAGTTAAAGAATGTGGAAAACAGGATTGGCGAACTTTCGGTGCAGACACTGCGTTACCGGTATGACGCGGAGGCGAATACGCTCTATCTGGAACCCTACAGCGAATAGAACAAGGAATGATATTGATAATAGTAAAAAGACAAAAGGAGATTACCTATATGAAATATAGAAAGAAAATACGTGGGATTCATGTAAATAAAAAAGGAATGGCGGCTCTGTGTGCGGCAGCCGTGTGTATAGGGTTGTTTACAGGCATTACCGCATCGGCGGCAGGAGAAACAGGGGAGTTTCGTAGCAAGGGCAGTATACGTTATCAGGATGCCGGCGGGCAGGAGGTTATTCTGGATGCGAAGGATTTCGACACGCTTTTTCAATATGCCGCTGAGGGCAAGAGCGGATTGTCCGAAGCGCTTGGCGGCGTAGGAACAAAACTGGTTATAGACAACGGAAAGTATGGATATACAAGGAATCCGCAGGCTGATGCGGCGATTGGAAGCGTACAGACAGTCGAGGAGATGAAGGCGGTTGAATATGATCTGTTGATTCAGGCATTGTCACAGTCCCAGATACTTCCGGCAGGATATGAGGAGACATATACACTGGCTACTTCCGACAACCTGACGCTGGGCAGATCGGCATGGTCGGATGGCAGTCTGCTGCGCGGGAACAATCATGATCTGATAGAGCACTATATCAGAGGATGGATGGAAGGAAGCGGCTTAGAGGATTATGAAGCGGTATATGATGAGGAAGGCAGGTGGATAGGTTATCGTGAGAAATCATAACAGAAATATCGGGAAAAGTGAAAAGTACAGAAAGTTTTGGTCGATACTTTTATCGGCAGGTATTATTGCTGGAGTGTGCGGCCTGCCGGCGGAGGGCATGACCACGTTTGCGGCGCAAGGCGGAGCGCAGGAGGATATATACAGCAGGGGAAGAATACAGTATGAGCAGGCGGTTTTCGACAGCGCCGATCTACGGAACATTTGCGCTCATATTGATGAGAAGAGGCGTGCGGTGGCGGGAACGTTGATACAGCTTGGTACGAGGTTCAGGCAGCAGGCAGAAGGGTATACTTACGATAGGAATCCTGATGCAGAGCAGGGGGAGATCAACGTCGGACAGATTGACTGGGCAACACTTATACAGGCGGCGGCAGACTCCCAGACGGTTCCGAACAAGCTGCCCGTATTGAATCCCGAGGCAGCTATGCATATAGAAGGTGTGGAAGAACGAACGGACTACTATGAGACTGCCATTGAGGACAATATATCGCGTGGTATGGCGGCATGGGCGGACGGAAAACTTCTGCTTGGCAACGGAGCGGATAATGACAAGGCGCACAAGAAAGGAACCGAGGACGGTAAGGAGGGAAAAGTGCCGGAAAATTTCTATCCGATCTATGGGGCGGATGGGGTTACCGTAGAAATCAGGCATATACATCAGGGCAAAAAGGAGAATAAAGACGGGGTGTCGGGCTGTTATCAGAACTCTCATACTACCAGAGTAGAAGTGAAAAAATGCATTGAGGAGCTTATAAAGACCGAACCCGTATGGTATCCGAATCCGGAGGAACCGGAGGGCGGTTCTTGGCACGGAGGAGAGTATACCTGCCGGTATCATGGCGGCATTTATGAATGGCCGGGAATCTGCCAGTACAGCAGTGAAGAGAAAGTCACGGTGTGGAAGCACGATATCATTTGCGGGCTGGAGGACAGCCTCTATGCGAAGCTGATAGTCAGAGGAACGGACACAGATTATTATGATCATGCGATTCGATTGGAAGCTGTGCTGGAGGAAGGAGACGGATACAGCAATCTGGCGTGGCAGGAAGGAGATGCATTCGTGTGGACGGACGCAGAGAGTAATGTGCTTGGGACAGGCTCGGAGTATACCGCATGCGAAGCCGGAGTATACCGATGTAGTATCAATGTGGGCAACGCGGACATAGACGGCAGAGAGGCTACTGTTACCGTCAGGAGAACCGGATTAGTTAAGAGGAGTAATTGACGAGCAATTCCTTTTGTGATAGGCTTACGATATATTATCATGTGAGAGTTTGCTTCGCTTTATAATGTGAGAAAGGAGCTTGTCATGAGCAAAGGGAAATATTATATTACAACGGCGATCGCCTATACTTCCGGTACGCCGCACATCGGGAACAGCTATGAAATCGTACTGGCGGACAGCATCGCGCGTTTTAAGAGAAAAGATGGCTATGATGTTTTCTTCCAGACGGGAACAGATGAACATGGACAGAAGATTGAGTTAAAAGCGCAGGAAGGCGGCATAACGCCGAAGCAATTCGTGGATAACGTTGCGGGTGAGATACGCAGAATCTGCGATGCCCTGAACACTTCTTATGATAAATTCATCCGTACGACGGATGAATTTCATGAGAAGCAGGTGCAGAAGATATTTAAGAAACTTTATGATCAGGGAGATATCTATAAAGGATATTATGAGGGCATGTACTGTACACCCTGTGAGTCCTTCTGGACAGAATCTCAGCTGGTGGACGGTAAATGTCCGGACTGTGGCAGGGAAGTGAAACCGGCTAAGGAAGAGGCATATTTTTTCAAAATGAGCAAATATGCTGACAAGCTGATCGAGCATATCAATAATCATCCGGAGTTTATTCAACCGGTTTCCCGCAAGAATGAGATGATGAATAACTTCCTGCTTCCGGGACTACAGGATCTGTGCGTGTCCAGAACTTCCTACACATGGGGCATTCCTGTGACTTTTGACACAAAACACGTGATTTATGTATGGATGGACGCGCTGACCAATTATATAACGGGGATCGGATATGAGGCGGATGGAGAAAGCAGCGATCAATATAAGAAGCTGTGGCCGGCTGATCTGCATTTGATCGGTAAGGATATCATCCGTTTCCATACGATCTACTGGCCGATCTTCCTGATGGCGCTGGGGGAGCCGCTGCCGAAGCAGGTATTCGGACATCCGTGGCTTTTGCAGGGTGACGGTAAGATGAGTAAATCCAAAGGAAATGTGATTTATGCCGATGATTTGATTGATTTCTTCGGGGTGGATGCGGTACGGTATTTCGTGCTGCACGAGATGCCTTTTGAGAATGATGGAATGATCACCTGGGATCTGATGGTAGAGCGCATGAATTCCGACCTTGCCAATACGCTGGGGAATCTGGTGAACAGAACGATCTCCATGAGCAATAAATATTTTGGCGGCGTGGTAGATAATAAGAAGTTTGGCGTGGACGCGGGTGCGGAGGATGTGGATGCGGATTTGTTCCGTGTGGTGACCGACACATACGATAAAGTGTCGAAGAAGATGGATGATCTGCGCGTGGCAGATGCAATCACGGAGATTTTTGCGTTGTTTAAACGCTGCAATAAATA
>CAMWMS010000144.1 GCA_947175435.1 uncultured Lachnospiraceae bacterium
CGGAAGAAGTCATAGCCGGAGAGATTTTTATTGTAAAGCCGGGAGAGAGTATTCCTGTAGACGGTGAGGTGCAGGAAGGCGAGAGCGCAGTGGATGAATCGGCGCTGACGGGCGAGAGCCTGCCGGTAGATAAGCATGCAGGGGACCGTGTGAGTGCGGCGACACTGAATACGAACGGTTCTCTAACCTGCAGGGCCGTGCGTGTGGGTAAGGATACTACTTTACAACAGATCATAGATATGGTAGAGAATGCCGTGGCGACGAAAGCGCCTATTGCCCAGATTGCGGATAAGGTTTCGGGCGTGTTTGTACCGGTGGTCATGTTGCTGGCGCTTATAACCGGTCTTCTGTGGCTGGCGGCAGGTGCGGGCGTGGGCAAAGCGTTGTCCTATGCCATCAGCGTGCTGGTGATCAGCTGCCCGTGCTCGCTGGGGCTTGCCACGCCGGTAGCGATCATGGTTGGCAACGGCATGGGTGCGAGACACGGTATTTTGTTTAAAAACGCAGTGTCGTTGGAACATGCGGGAAGGACGGATTTCGTCGTGCTGGATAAGACTGGCACCGTTACGGAAGGAAGTCCGGCGGTAACCGGGATGCGGCCGGCGCAGGGAGTATCCGAGCGTGAACTGTTACAGGTGGCGGCAGCGCTGGAGAGTAAGAGTGAACACCCGTTAGCGAAGGCGATCTGTGAACGCGCCGAGGCAGAACAGCTTCAGATACAGTCGGCGGAAAACTTTCATGCACTTCCGGGTTGGGGCGTGGAAGGGCTGTTGGACGGCATGACCGCGGTGGGCGGCAACAGTGCGCTTCTTACTGAGCGCGGGCTTCTTACGGATGATATGCGAAGAATCGGTGAAGAGATGGCGGAGGAAGGCAGGACACCGCTGTACTTTGCGGTCGGAGACAGGCTTATGGGTATGATTGCCGTTGCGGACGTGGTGAAACCGGACAGCGCTCAGGCAGTCAACGAGCTGCGTAATATGGGCGTACAGGTAGTTATGCTGACCGGAGATAACAGGCGTACGGCACAGGCGATCGGAAGGCAGGTAGGCATTACAGCAATTGTGTCGGATGTTCTGCCGAATGATAAGGAAGCGGTAGTCAGAAGGTTGGCCGATTATGGGCGCGTTGCCATGGTAGGGGACGGAATTAACGATGCGCCGGCGCTTACCAGAGCGGATGTGGGGATCGCCATAGGTGCTGGAGCGGATGTGGCGCTGGAAGCGGCGGATATCGTGTTGATGAAGTCCAGACTAACCGACGTCTCGGCGGCAATCAGGCTTTCCAGACAGGTGCTTAAGAATATTCATGAGAATCTGTTTTGGGCATTCTTTTACAACTGCATAGGCATTCCGCTGGCGGCGGGCATACTCGTTCCCGCACTGGGAATCAGCCTTAATCCGATGTTTGCGGCGGCGGCGATGAGCCTGTCCAGTTTCTGTGTGGTGACCAATGCCCTGCGGCTTAACCTGTTTGCGGTACAGTCAGACAGGCGTGACAGGAAGAAGAAAGAAATTCCGATGCCGGAATTTATAATAAATAAGAAAAACAAGGAGGAAAACAAAATGGTTAAAACATTGGAGATCGAGGGTATGATGTGCGCGCACTGTCAGTCACATGTACAGAAAGCGTTGGAGGGCGTGGAAGGTGTGACTCAGGTGGTTGTCAGTCTGGAGGAAAATAAGGCCACCGTAACCGCCGCCACTGAGATTGCGGATCAGAAGCTGATTGATGCTGTGACGGAGAGCGGATATAAAGTACTGACATGCGGAGCGTAACACAGTGGAGGTTGTGTTTGCGGTTTTACGTGCTTTGTTAAATGTGTATAGTAAAGACTGAATTTCTTAGTCAACTTGTCTAGTGAAGTGAAAATCAGTTGATAAAGTAAGCAATTTCTACAATGGAACGCAAAATCTTTGTGAAATAATGGCATAGCAAACATGAGAAAAGTTCGTTATACTAATTCCAGAATCAATTTTCGGTGAGCGATTATTGATAGAATAAAAAAACAAAAGTAGGAGGCAATCATGGCAAGTTTATCTTTAAAGAATGTCTGCAAAGTATATCCGAATGGCTTTGAGGCAGTAAAAGATTTCAATCTTGAAATCGCAGATCAGGAATTCATTATTTTCGTAGGACCTTCAGGTTGTGGTAAATCTACAACACTTCGTATGATCGCAGGTCTGGAAGACATTTCTTCCGGTGAACTGAAGATCGGCGACAGAGTAGTAAACGATGTAGAACCTAAAGACAGAGATATCGCAATGGTATTCCAGAACTACGCTCTGTATCCTCACATGTCCGTATATGACAATATGGCATTCGGTCTTAAGTTAAGAAAAGTTCCGAAGGATGAGATCGATAAGATGGTTAAAGAGGCAGCTAAGATCCTTGACCTGACAGCTCTTCTTGATCGTAAGCCGAAGGCTCTGTCCGGTGGTCAGAGACAGCGTGTAGCTATGGGTCGTGCAATCGTTCGTAATCCTAAGGTATTCCTGATGGATGAGCCGCTGTCCAACTTGGACGCAAAACTTCGTGTGCAGATGCGTGTTGAGATCTCCAAATTACATCAGAGATTAGGCACCACGATCATCTATGTAACACATGACCAGACAGAGGCTATGACACTTGGTACAAGAATCGTTGTTATGAAGGACGGTGTGGTTCAGCAGGTAGATACACCTCAGAACTTATATCAGAAGCCTCAGAATCTGTTTGTAGCAGGATTCATGGGATCTCCTCAGATGAACTTCCTTGATGCAGTTGTTGAGGTAAGTGGCGATACTGCAAGCTTGAAGGTAGCTGGTAAGACAATTCCGCTTCCGGCTGCTAAGTCTAAGAAACTGATTGATGGCGGTTACGCAGGTAAGACTGTAACATTCGGTATCCGTCCTGAGGATGTATATGATTCCGAGGCATTTATTTCGTCAGCTAAGTGCGTATTTGAGTCTACGATCAAGGTTTACGAGCTGCTTGGTGCAGAAGTTTACTTATACTTTGATCTTGCTGAATTCCCGATTACAGCCAGAGTAGATTCCCGTACAACAGCAAGACCGGGTGATACAGTTAAGTTTGCTTTCGATGTTGAGAAGATTCATGTATTCGACAAAGCGACAGAGCAGACCATCACCAACTAATTAGAATGATTTCAAAGGGGATGCCTAGGCATCCCCTTTATTTTGTAGAAGAGAGGTTACCATATGATATCAAGTCAAGTGATCAGGAGTAGTATAGAAGAACTGAAGACTATTTCCAAGATCGATCTGAGTGTTTGGGATTTGGAGGGTAAGGTGGTTGCATCCACTTTTGAATCCGATGAGATCACGCCGGCGCTCATTAGCGGATTTGCCGATTCCCCCGCAGATAGTCAGGTGATCGGTGCGCACCATCTGATGAAGGTATTGGATGAAGACGAACTGTTGTATATTCTGGATGCCAGAGGCAGCGGAGAGGACGCATATATGTTAGGTAAGATTGCGGTTAGCCAGCTTCAGCATCTGATCATTGCTTATAAGGAAAGATATGACCGCAATAACTTCTTCCAAAATTTGTTGTTGGATAACATGCTTCTTGTTGATATTTATAACAGAGCTAAGAAGCTGCATATAGAGGCATCCGTCAGAAGAGCGGTATTTCTGATCGAGACGGATAAGGAAAAAGATTCTGCATCTACCGAGCTGTTAAACGGTATGTTCTCCGCACAGGTGGGAGATTACATTACGGCAGTGGATGAGAGTAATGTGATTCTGATCAAAGAGCTTGAGCAGGAGGATGATTATATAAAACTTGATCAGGTCGCTAATACGATTGTGGACATGATGAACATGGAGGCGATGACGAATGTACGTGTGGCATATGGTACGATCGTGAATGAACTGAAAGAGGTTTCTAAGTCTTATAAAGAGGCTAAGATGGCGCTTGACGTAGGTAAGATCTTCTATGCGGAGAAGAAGGTGACCGCCTATAATACGCTCGGAATCGGTCGATTGATTTATCAGCTTCCGATCAATCTTTGCCGGATCTTTATTGATGAGATTTTTGGATCGAATATACCGAGTGAACTGGATGACGAGACATTGACAACGATTAATAAGTTCTTTGAGAATAATCTGAATGTGTCCGAGACTTCCAGACAGCTTTTTGTACACCGTAATACACTGGTGTATCGTATCGAGAAACTGGAGGCAAGTACCGGATTGGATATCAGGACATTCGAGGATGCCCTGACCTTCAAGATTGCGCTGATGGTTGTTAATTATATGAAATATCTGGACTCTTTAGATTATTGATGAGAGCTCGAGATACGCTCTTTCGTGCCGGATAGCATCCGTTGGATGTTTATCCGGTATTTTTTGCCTTATTGGCGCATATATTCCTAGTGTATGGATATATTGATGCCTGAAACAAAAACGGCGGTTATCGATTGATTCATGCGCCAGTATGATATAGGAGAAAGGGAGAGGGTATGTATCAGAAGGAAATCATATATATAGGTCTGTATAAGGATGGAATCAGAATGGGGAGCGCCGGGTTTGTAAAGGTGGAGAGTCGTGATAAGGATAGCAGATTATACTTAAAAATCCAGAATATTCCCCATAATATAAACGGAAGATTTCCGATCCGCGTCTATAACGGAAGCGGTTGGAAGGAATTAAACGGCATTACGATTCAGGACGGCGGCGGCAGCTGGAAAGATGATCTTGCGGATCAGACGAACCATGCGATGATTCAGGTTATGCTGCCCGGCGGATATTTGCTGGAAGGAAAGAGTAAATTCGCAGTGCAATCAGGAGAACATATAGAGCCGCAAGGTGAAATAACAATACAAAAAGAGACAGTGCCGCAGCAAAGGGCAGTTGCTCAAAGAGACATAGAATTGAGAGATAAAGCGATTACCCATAAGGACATGAAATCGGAAAATAAACCGGATACCCAAAGAGACATGGAACCGGAAAATAAAGCAATTACTCAAAGAGACATGGAACCGAAAAATAAAGCAATTACTCAAAGAGACATGGAACCGGAAAATAAAGTAATTACTCAAAGAGACATGGAATCGAGAGATAAAAAAATTACCCTTAGAGACATGAAATCCGAAAATGAATCTGCCTCGCAGAAAGGTTTGGAACAGCCGATCAGGGTAGAACAACCGCGATACGCCAACACACCGACTACAGTTATCGTTACGGAAGAACTGCCTCGTCGCACAGTGAAAGAAGATGAACCCGAACACGAGAACATGCCGGTATACCCTGTAAAAGAGGACAAGTGGGAGCAGATTTTGGATACTTATGAGAAAATACATCCATACGGTGACGAACGGGTCTATGTGAAGATCGAACCCAAGGATTTTGTGATTCTGCAGTCGAAATATCAACACTTGGTCAATAACAGTTTCCTGTTGCATGGATTCTATAATTACCGATACATAATTCTGGGAAAGGAACAGGATTATTATCTGGGTGTACCGGGTGTGTTCTATGAGCGTGAGAAGATGGTTGCGCTTATGTTTGGATTTGAAGCGTTTGAATGTCCGGGAGGTAATGTGAGAGCAGGAGAATTCGGGTATTATCTCAGAAAAGTGGAATTATGAAAAAAAGCGTTTTACTTAAACGTGAACTTTGCACATTTATAAGCTTTACACAATTTAAAACCGTGCGCTTTATGTCGAACTTAACCCATGTACGTTACCTTTACAGTTAACTCCGCCAGGCACCCTCACGGCACATGAGAGCTTCCACTTAGTGCTGCTGTGTTCCCACCCTGACACGGTTCATGGATTCCCATTGCGTAAGACCCAAACTTCAACGCCACTTATAAAGGGCAGCTACACAAGCGTACGCCCTCGATAAAACATCACCCCCACTAGAGCGGATTGTGGGTACAGGACACCGCTAACGCCCCGGCTGCACGGTTTTATTAGTATACTGTTTTTTTATGCATTTGTCAACGGTCGTCATAGATTCTCATTGTCGATCATGCGGTATCCGATGCCGATCTCTGTAAAAATATACTGCGGATCAGCGGGGTTTTGTTCTAATTTGCGGCGAATGTTGGCCATGTTTACACGCAGTATCCGGTTGTTGCTGTCCGCGTATGGCCCCCATACATGAGTGATCAGCGTATCGTAGGTAATCACTTTGCCGGCATTGCGGGCGAGAAAGGTCAGGATCTTATACTCGATCTGGGTAAAATGGATGATGTCGCCGGCCACGGTTATCGTATGCTTATCATAGTCAATGACCAGCTCTTTCGCCGTGTATCTGCTTTGTCCGGAGACAGGGACGCCGTTGTTTAAGGAAGAACGGCGCAGCGCAGTGCGTATTCTTGCAAGCAGCTCGGATGTGCCGAAAGGTTTGGTAATATAATCGTCAGCGCCAGCATCCAGAGCTTCTACTTTCTCTTTTTCCTGGGTTCTGGCGGAGATAACAATGATGGGAATATTGCTCCACTCTCTGACATTGCGTATCACGTCGATGCCGTCCATGTCGGGAAGACCCAGATCTAACAGGATTAAGTCGGGACAGCCGGAGGCCGCCAGAGACAGACCGTTAGCGGCGGTTTCCGCAAAGCTTACTTTATAGTTCTGGGTTCGCAGTGTGGTTGCGATAAAATTACATATATTTTTCTCATCTTCGATCAATAAGATTTCATGTCTGAGATTCATAAAAAGTCCTCCGTTTTTACGGCTCTGGTTTGTTATTCTCCTTTTGGAAGCGTAAAATAGAATTCTGCGCCCTGTTCATGATTTCCGGCGTTAATGGTGCCGTTGTGAGCCGTGATAATCGTCTTACAGATGGACAGGCCGATCCCCATTCCCTTTTTTGAGTCGGATTCACTGTTTCCGATATAAGAATTACCATCGAAAATATTGTTTAATCGCTCCGGATCAATGCCGATCCCGAAATCTTTAACATGAAAAGTCACATTGTGCTCATCATCATCCACATAGCACAGGATCGGCTTTCGACTCTGTGAATGGACGATCGCATTTTCCAGCAGATTAATCAGTACCTGCTCGATTAGAATGGCATCCATTGGCAGGATGAGAAGATCCTCGGGCACCGAGACATTGACGGAAGCCTCCGGAATCCTTTTTTTCAAGCGATTGATGGCGGCGGAGACGATCTCCTCCACTGATTCATCGGTTTTCTTAACGGCGGAAGATTGACCATGAATACGGGTTACGGACAGGAGATTTTCCACCATATTGAGAAGCCAGTCGGCATCTTCCCGGATGTGCGTCACAATAGCTGTCTTCTCCGATTCATCCAGCAGTTCGTTGCTGTCCAGATAAGAGGAACTGGCGCCGATAATGCCGGTCAGCGGCGTCCGCAGATCGTGGGATACGGCGCGCAGCAGATTGGCACGCATTTTTTCCTTCTCTGTCTCCGAAAGCAGCTTGTCCTTCTCGGCGATCATACGGGCCTGTTGTTTCATATTAGTGGTCATGGTGCAGGTAAGCAATGTTACACCGAGCATTTCTAAGAAAGTGATTGGGTAACCGGAGAGCGTAAAATTTAGTTCAAAATAAGGGTAAGTGAACAGAAAATTTACACAGACCACGGCAATCACGGAGGAAACCAGTCCCGGCAGATATCCGTCCGTATAGCGCACAATAACAATCAGCGCAAGAATATAGATCGGTGCGATATTGCCGGAGTTCTCCGGTACATGATAGAAAAACAGGAATGCAAAGGCAGTTGCGATCATCAGACCGGACAAGGGAATAATGATATTTTTAACAAGAGATTTTGTCTTTGTTTTGTTCATAATAAATACTGGGGGCATGACTATGTGATCCTTTCCCGT
>CAMWMS010000145.1 GCA_947175435.1 uncultured Lachnospiraceae bacterium
CCGAAAGACTCATATGCCGTGACACCGTATTCCCGCAGTTTCGCACGATTCTCCCCGGCAAGCACTCCCGCAATCACATTGATTCCGTAGCGTTGACGCACTTCCTTGATGCCGGTGATAATCTTCACCGCCGCCTCCGTCACATCGATCTCCTCATACTCCCGCAGACAGTTCCGGCAATTACCGCAGTGTCCCGCTCCCTGTTCCCCGAAATAGCGGAGTATATATTCCCGCAGACAGTCCGTGGTCAGACAGTAATAGATCATCATTCGCAGACGTTCCTCATCCCGCTCCGCGATCGCCTCCATTTCCTCCTGCGTATACTCTCCTTTCTGCTCCTTATTCTCCAGCAGAAAACGGTTGATCATGACATCCTGCGCCGAGTAAAGCAGGATACATTCCGCCCGCTCTCCGTCTCTTCCCGCTCTGCCCGCTTCCTGATAATAATTTTCCGGACTCTGGGGCATGTTATAATGAATGACATACCGCACATTGGACTTATCGATTCCCATACCAAACGCATTCGTCGCAATCATGACCGGGCTCTTGTCATAGATAAAATCCTCCTGATTCTGTCTGCGCTCCTCGCTGCTTAATCCGGCGTGATATTTCGTCACCGCAATTCCCTCCGCACGCAGCTTATCATATAATGTATCCACGTTTTTTCTGGTAGCGCAATAGATAATGCCGCTTTCCGCTTCATGTTCCCCTATGTATTGTAATACATATTTGTCTTTGCCGACAGGCGTCTCCACTGTGAAATACAGATTCTTACGGTCGAATCCCGTGACCAGCACATAAGGATCATTAAGTCCCAGAACGCAGACGATATCCTCTTTCACATTTTCCGTCGCCGTAGCCGTAAATGCGCTGATAACAGGTCTTTTCTCAAGCTTTCTGATAAACTGAACGATCTTTAAATAGCTGGGACGGAAATCCTGTCCCCACTGGGAAATGCAATGTGCCTCATCTACCGTCACCATAGAGATCTCTGCCTGTCTTGCGAACTGCATAAACTCATAAGTCTCCAAACGCTCCGGCGCGACGTAGATAATCTTGTACTGCCCCGCGGCTGCCAGCCTGAGTGCTTTTGATATCTGGGATTCATTCAACGAACTGTTGATATAAGCGGCATGAATGCCTGCCTGATTCAATGCGTGTACCTGATCTTTCATGAGGGAGATAAGCGGCGAGATGACCAATGTGATTCCCGATAAAAGAAGTGCGGGGATTTGATAACAGATAGATTTTCCAGCGCCGGTAGGCATGATCCCCAGTACATCCCGCCCCTGCAAAATGTTGTCGATCAGAACTTCCTGCCCTTCCCGAAAAGCGGAATAGCCGAAATATTTCTTTAGCGTATTTAGTTTGTCCATTCGTGGTCCTTTCTGCGGTAATATATTTTTCTTTTATAAGTACATTCAAATAAATGGTGTAGCATAGTTATAGTGCACTCATTATATCTTTTTTACCGGACAGGTTCAATACTCTTCATTCTTTTTTCACAAATTGTAAGCGCAGACCCAATAGCTTTCTGATCCAAAATAATCCCTTGCAAACATTATGATCGCATAAAGAAAACCGCAGAAAAATCTTCTGCGGCTTTCTTTATGTGCATCGTTTATCTCCGATACACATTCCCTTTTTACAATTATATAATACTACATTTGTTTATTATTGTGTAGTGTATTGCATCGCGCAACTATCGCGTTATAATTAAATTATTCTATAAAATAAAAAGGAGCCCGCACCAATGCCTACAACACCAAGAATCCTACTCATCGAAGACGATCCCCTAATCCGCGAAGAACTTCAACTCCTCCTCTCCAACGCCGGCTACACCGTAGATATGGTCACCGACTTCGCCGACCCCTTAGAACAGGTTCGCTCCTTTTCCCCTGACCTGATCCTGCTGGACATCAACCTGCCGGGACAGGACGGCTATGCCCTCTGCTCCTCCATCCGCAGCTTCTCTGCAACCCCCATTCTCTTCATCACAGGACGAAATACCGCGATGGACGAGCTTCAGGCACTGACACTCGGTGGAGACGATTACATCACTAAGCCTTACAATATCCCTGTTCTGCTGGCGCGGGTCAATCTCCTTTTGCGCCGGTGTGGAGCGGCGTCTGCGGAAACTTGCCATGCAGAATACAAAGGTATCAAGCTGAACCTTGTCGCCGGAACCCTTTCCTTCGGGACACAGGAGATCGAGCTGACCAAAACGGAGTTGAAGATCATGCACTACTTCTTCACGCACCCGAACGAGATCGTCACCCGCTTGGAACTGGTGGAATATCTATGGGACAATGAAATCCACATCGACGATAACACTTTGAGCGTAAACATCATGCGAATCAGAGAGAAACTGCGCAGTCTCGGAGCCGATGACCTGATACAGACAAAGCGCGGCATGGGGTATAAAATATGAAATTTTCGGACTATATTAATGATAACAAAAAAATCCTTCTCATCTGCCTTGCCGGCGGTCTGTTCTTTTCCGTTCTCCTAGTTTTCTTCGGGCTCGGTACATCCGAACTGCTTCTGCTGTGGCTATGCTTTGCCGGAATCTTCCTTTTTACCATATGGACTGATTATCTGGGCAGGCAAAAGAGAATCCGGTCACTCCTGTCCACTCTGGATTCCTTAGATCAGAAATACCTGTTAGCAGAGATTGCAGACAAACCGGAAACAGAGCTTGAAAAAGTCTATTTCCGCCTGCTTAAGACTGCACTGAAAGATATGACAGATGAAATCGCCGACTCCAGACGGATCAATAACGAATACCGGGATTATATCGAACAGTGGATTCATGAAATCAAAGTTCCCATCACAGGCATTGAACTGCTCTGTGAAAATCATAAGACAGATGTCACGCGCAAGATTAAAACGCAGACGGAACTGATCGAACAGGAAGTGGAAAAAGTTCTGTTTTACGCCCGTCTCGGCAGCGTGGAAAAGGATTATCTGATCAAAGAAATCTCTCTGAAAGAATGTGTTCTGGAGGTTCTTGCCCGCAACAAACAATTTCTGATTCAGAATAACGTCTGCGTGCATACCGACGCTGTTGCGGACACGGTATATTCAGATCAGAAATGGATCTGCTTCATCCTGAACCAGATCATTGTTAACAGTATCAAATACCGCAGCGATCAGACGCCGGTGATTCAGATCGCATCGCACAATACGGAAAACTACGTCTCCCTGTCTGTTACGGATAACGGCCTCGGCATCAAACTGAGTGAAATAAGCCGCGTCTTCGATAAAGGCTTCGTCGGCAGCAACGGAAGAAGCGGGGCAAACGCTACCGGAATCGGACTGTATCTGTGCAAACAGCTCTGTGTCAAACTGGGAATCGGTATTGATATTGAATCGGAGACAGGAAAGAGCACCACTGTTCTGCTGTATTTTCCGAAAAGCGATCACCTGAAAATATAGCCGTCGTATAGCACATATTAAAGCATACGACTACACAAATACTCCTATCCGCCTTATGTCTGATGATTTGACAAACCGCCTCTCCGTATCTTACAAATTTGTTAGATAAAATCAAAGAACTTCTATACCATACCCGCGAATCCACATGTAAAATACTTATCAAGCAAGTTCGATTGTGAGATTACGGGAGGCCACACAACTCGACAAATTCCAAAAACGACACAAGGGAATATAGAAACGGAAATTCTCATCGTTTTAAGCATAACGCATAATGCAGTAATGTTTCTCTCTGATCAAACAATTATCCCAATCTCTAACGGAAAGGCGGCAGCACAATGACTTCTATACAAAAAGCACTTATAAACACAACCGCAACAGCTTCGAAATCCATCAGCCTCAACACACCCACCACTCATCCCACCCCCGTACTCCACGTAGAGCACATCGAAAAATACTACGGCAGCCGAAGCACTGTCACCAAAGCCCTTGACGACATCAGCTTCCAAGTCAGGCCCCGCGAATACGTCAGCATTATGGGCGCTTCCGGCTCCGGCAAGACTACGCTGCTCAACTGTATCTCCACCATCGATACCATAAGCGCCGGGCATATCTTCTTAGACGGAAAAGATATTACTTCCATAGATGATAATGATATCGCGGCATTTCGCCGTGACAATCTCGGTTTCGTTTTTCAGGATTTCAACCTGCTGGACACATTGACGCTGGAAGAAAACATCGCCCTGCCCCTAACGATCAGCGGCATTTCACCCAAAGAAATTGATGATCGTGTGTACAGAATTGCAGAAAAATTACAGATAAGCGATGCACTGCAGAAGTTCCCGTCTCAGGTATCCGGCGGTCAGAAGCAACGCTGCGCCTTTGCCCGTGCCGTAATCTGTGATCCTAAGCTGGTCATGGCGGATGAACCTACCGGTGCGCTGGACTCCCATTCTTCCCGTATTCTGTTAGAGATCATGTCTGATCTCAATAAAGTCCTTGGCGCCACGATCCTCATGGTGACGCACGACGCATTCTGCGCCAGCTACGCCGACCGTATTTTATTCTTAAAAGACGGGAAGATTTTCAATGAAATACGAAAAGGAGAGAAAACACGCAGGATATTCTACCATGAGATTCTTGACGTGCTCTCTCTGTTGGGAGGTGACAAGCCATGCTGAGGAAATTATCAATTCGCAACGCCAAGCGGCAGTCCAGAGAGTATTCCCTCTATTTTATCACTCTGGCGTGTACGGTTTCATTTATGTATGCTTTCAATACCCTGGTCTTTTCAGATATGCTCAAAACATTTTCCGGTGCAGAGATACTGCCCTACATGATCGTGGCCGCCTCTTTGCTGGTCGTGCTTGTCATGGGCTGGATCGTCGGCTATATGACCAATTTTATCCTGAAAAAGCGCAGTCGGGAACTGAGTATCTACATGCTGTCCGGTATTCCGAACCGATCCGTCAGCAGACTTGTTTTCTATGAAAATGCTCTGATCGGCACTTTCGCATTTGCGCTGGGGCTTCCTGTCGGTATCCTGTTATCACAGATTTTGGAATCCGTCCTTGATCATATGTTTGGGATAAAGTATACATTCCGCCTTCACTTTTCATGGAACGCCTCGGGACTTACGCTCCTGTATTTCGTTGCCATCCTCCTTCACGCGATCCGTAAGAACCGGAGATGGGTGCGCAAAATAAGCGTTCATGACCTGCTGATGTTCGACCGTCAAAATGAAAAAAGTCCGGTAACAGGCAATGCCTTTGCTGTTGTTGTATTGGTCTTATCCGCGCTGTCAGGCTGCGTGGGCGTATTCCTGATAACCATTCTGCCCCTCGGCAACGGCTATGATATATTGATGGGAATCATATGCCTTGTACTTTTTTTGATCGGGTTTTTCCAAAGCATTCCCGCATTCCTCGTCACACATTTTGCGGGACGTAACGAATGGAAGTACCTCCATAACAGGCTGGTGATCTTTCGGGAATTTACGGCGAAGATTCGTTCCACAAGCGCCGTCCTGGGGGTTCTGTCGGTTCTGTTCATGCTGTCTCTGACTTTTATGGGGATAGGCACATCCGTCTATATGATTGCCGATCAGCATGTGGAACAGCGCGTGTTTGATATAATGATCCTGCACCAATCAGAATTGTGCGACTTTACAGCCTATGAAAATGCCTTGCGCAGCAATTTCCCGCTCCGGTCATGCTATAGTTACGGCATATACACCGATGAAAAAGATGATTTCCTCACGGTCCGCAACAGAGTCATTGCAGACACAGGAAACGGCGATATATTTCTTTACAAAGAATACAAATACGACACCTATATGCGGCAGAGCGACTATCAGAAACTGCGTGAAATGCTCGGCTACAAATCCGTATCTCTTGATCCGTCCCTGTGCTATGTCCACTGTATGCCCGCGCTGGAAAATGATTTCCAAACCCTGATTCGGGAAAGAGATGATTTAAACCGTGCCGGATATTCTTTTGCGGCAGGTGGTATTTTCTGCGAACCCTTCAACCAGATGGAGACTTACGGAAACGGCTGGGATTATTGCGTGATCGTCCCCGATGCTGCTGTGAACCAGATGAAAGTCCTGTACAGTCTGCTTGCGGTCATAACAGAGGCACCTCTTGACAGCAGTGATCCGAAACGTATCATGCAGCTCTGCGACGGACTTGTCCCGTTAGAAAGAAATTCTGCGGTCAGCACAGTGGTTGACAGTATAGATCAAGGTGCCACATCCTTGTTACAGGATGCGGATTACCTCTCCGGCAGATGGGGTAACCAGGATAATTTAGTAATATATTACTCTATGGCAATCTGCCTGTTTTACCTTGCGCTGATCTTCGAGATCGTCGGCTCGGCGATCCTCGCAACACAAATTCTCAGCGACAGAGAGAAAACGCGTAGACAGGATCATATTTTGAGCCGGCTAGGAATGAACGGAAAACTGATTATCCAATTAAATAACCGCCGGTTCACGCTGATTTTTTTGCTTCCTCTCCTGCCGGCGTTTATGATCAGCGGCAGCTTTGTGTATATCATTGCATTAAAAATGCGATCGTCAGTTTTCCATTTCAACGCTATGGACAATCACCTGTGGATTATGAGAGCACTCGGTATCTCTTATATTTTCTTTGTATTGTTGTACGGTATTTACTATATTGCCGTGCAGGAGGCGTCGATCCGCCGCTCCTGACTGCTGCAACTTTTCAACCATTTTTGATACCTCATTTTTCCCAACAAACTGAAAGTTTTTCTTTCAGTTTGTTTCTACTTGAGCAGCGAAAATTTTGCTGCATAATTCTGTATATTCATCATATGAAATTATAGTGCCATTCAAAGTATATTTCGTTTCAGACTCTGAATCATTTGGGTCAACAAGTTCCTCACCGAAATTCATTTCTGCAGCTAAGTTATCAGCTCCTTCAAATTTTTCCATATGGTAAGCTTCATATCCTGCATTCATGCTGTTACTATACATAATCCATACAGCTCCATTATAATAAGTATAAGAAAGCATTAGACCATTGCCTTCTCCTGCAGCAAATATATATACCTTGTTATTACGCGCATCAAGGTATATTCCGCCATAAGGACCGCTGATAACCAGTTCATCTTCTCCATCATTGTCTAGATCGACTCTCTCTCCAACAGAATATGAGTCCCATTCTTCAGAGCCCATATTTAAATCAGTAATATAAAATGCCGATGTCAAATCTGTGGGGTCAACTGCATCTATTGAGCCATTGATAAATAAATCTAATAGTTCTTCTGCTGTCTTTTCCGAATCCGAATCTTCAACCGCCTGTGTGCTGTTTTCCGTCTGATCTACAGATGATTCCATTGCATTTATGGCTTCATCTTCTTTTGTTTCTGAATCTGTATTCTCAACTGTCTGCACATTGCTTTCCTGTTGATTTACAGAGGATTCCTCTGCATTTATGATTTCATCTTCTTTTATCTCTGAATTTGTACCCTCACTCGTCTGTATATCGCTTTCCTGCTGATTTGCAGCAAATTCGTCTTCTTTGCTCTGGCCACAGGCTACAATACTCAAAGCCGTTAGAAAAGCGCATACCAATATGGTTATCTTTTTATGCTTGTTCATATACATACCTCCCAGGAAGTCATTACTAAAATTTTTTGTTGCATTATACAACTTCATTATACTATCACGTA
>CAMWMS010000146.1 GCA_947175435.1 uncultured Lachnospiraceae bacterium
AAAGCTTGCCCCTTTTTCTAAGAGAAATCGAACAAGTTCGATTGCGAGATTTGCTACGCAAAACTCGAGAAAGGTTGATATTATGGAGAAAGCAATTAAACGATATTTCCCTTTGTTTGCGCTTCCGACCCTCCTTGCATTTATCATCGGGTTCATTGTTCCGTTCGCGTACGGAATTTTCCTTTCCTTCTGTAAATTCACGACGGTTGTGGACTGGTCGTGGGTCGGATTTCAGAACTATACAAGAATCTTTGTGGTCAACGGTAAACTGGACACGTCTTTCTTACATTCCATATGGTATACGGCGCTGTTTACGGTCGTGTCGGTGCTCGTCATCAATGTAGTAGCGTTTGGAATCGGTATGGCGCTCACCAAGGGCATTAAAGGAACAAACCTGTTCCGTACGGCATTTTTCCTGCCGAACCTGATTGGCGGTATTGTGCTGAGTTATATCTGGCTGATGATTTTCAATGCGGTATTGCAGAATTTTTCTAAGACGATCGTGTACTCTCAGTGGTATGCATTCTGGGGACTGATCATCGTCGTGTGCTGGCAGCAGATCGGTTATATGATGATTATTTACATAGCCGGCATTCAGAATATTCCAGGAGAATTGATTGAGGCGGCCAAGATCGACGGCGCGAATGCATGGCAGATGCTTTGCAATGTGACGCTTCCGATGTTAATGCCCACGATCACGATCTGCAGTTTCCTGACGCTGACAAACGGTTTCAAGCTGTTTGACCAGAACTTGGCGCTCACCGGCGGTAATCCGGGTAAGTCGTCACAGCTTCTGGCGCTTAATATATACGATACAATGTACGGTACGACAGGATGGCAGGGCGTAGGACAGGCGAAAGCGGTTATCTTCTTTATTCTGGTAGCGATCATCGCAATTATACAGAATAAATTGACAACGAGTAAGGAGGTTGTGGACTAATGGCAAAGAATAAAGAGCAGGTCAGTGCAGTAAGAAGAGCAAGGCACGGCGGTATTCTTTCAGCTTTATTTGCCGTGATCAGTATTTTGTGGATTTCCCCGATGCTGGTCGTTCTGCTGAACTCTTTTAAGAGAAAAGCATTTATTTTCCGTTATCCCTTCGGCTTCAGTTCCAAGCCTCTTTCCGACGGATGGGATAAATTTATGGCGGGCGCGAAGCAGATTTTCTGCGGAACGCTTAACTATAAGAACGGCTTAAAGACGACAAACTTCTTCTCATGTTTCGGAAATTCGCTGTTTATCACGGTATTTTCAGTAATGGCGATCATCCTGTGCTGTTCCATGTGTGCATGGTATATTGTCAGGGTACACTCTGTATTTTCTAAATTTATGTACACGATGTGCCTGTTTTCCATGATCGTACCGTTCCAGATGGTCATGTTTACGCTGTCCAAGTTCGCAAACATGCTGCATCTGTCCAATCCGGTAGGTATCATTATTGTTTATCTGGGATTTGGCGCGGGATTGGCAGTGTTCATGTTTACGGGATTTGTGAAGGGAATTGCGCTGGAAATCGAGGAGGCGGCAATGATTGACGGTTGCACTCCGATCCAGACATTTTTCCTGGTGGTATTTCCGATTCTGAAACCGACCGTGGTTACGGTGGCGATCTTGCAGGCTATGTGGATCTGGAATGACTATCTGCTGCCCAGTCTGGTGTTAAATATCAACAGATATAAGACGATTCCGATCGCGGTGCAATATCTGAAACAAAGTCACGGACAGATCGACTGGGGTGCCATGATGGCGGTGCTCGTACTTGCGATTCTGCCCATCGTGATCTTCTATATCGTCTGCCAGAAGTATATCATTGAAGGTGTATTGGCGGGAGCGGTGAAAGGATAGAAGTAGCGATATTTTACTGTTCATAGCTTATCGAATGCGTCCGCGCAGATAAAAGTTAATATCTTCGTCACCGCGCTTTCGCTCCGTAAAAAGCGTAACGGACACTAAGTTCGTGAAAAACCTCACTAAGTGCCGACGCTTTTCAAGGGGTTCCTTAAGATATTAACTTCCATCTGCGCTAGGTATTGGTTAGGTCTGAACAGGAGTATTAGTTACCGTTCAAACATTGGCAAAACCGGTCGCTCAGAGGAGAGCTTAGGCTGTGGCGTGGGTATGATAAGTAATAAGTATAATGCTATACATTTAAAAAAATATCTCCTTGATAGATTGCACGGGAAAGTGTAAAATTAAAAGGTAATTTCCATATATTAGGATAGAAAAAATATTTGTTATGTAAACTAAATGCACGAAAGGATTTTAAACCATGAGAAAAAGCGGGATATTACTGCCTGTATCTTCCATTCCGTCGAAGTACGGGATTGGTACTTTTTCTAAACAGGCATATACTTTTATCGATTCATTAGAGAAAGCAGGGCAGTCTTACTGGCAGATCCTGCCGCTTGGACCGACAGGATACGGGGATTCGCCTTACCAGTCTTTTTCGACTTTTGCGGGAAATCCTTACTATATTGATCTGGAGACATTGATCGAGGACGGATATCTGACTGAAGCGGACTGCGATCAGTGTGATTTCGGCGATAATGACGAGTATATTGATTATGAGAAAATATATCTTTCCAGATTTAAGGTGCTTAAGACCGCTTTTCATAATAGCCATATTGAGAAAGAGGCAGATTTTCAGAAATATGTGAAGGATAACAGTTACTGGCTGGACGATTACGCGCTCTATATGGCAGTAAAAAATTCCTTTGACGGGAGAAGCTGGAGCGAGTGGGACGAGGATATCAAGCTGCGTAAGAGTGCGGCGATGAAGGTTTATCGCGAGAAATATGCCGAAGAAGTGGTATTCTACCAGTTCCAGCAGTATTTGTTTGCAAAGCAGTGGTTTGCGTTAAAAGAATATGCGAACAGCAAGAACATACAGATTATCGGTGATATTCCGATCTATGTGGCTTTTGACAGCGCGGATACATGGGCGAATCCGGAGTTATTCCAACTGGATGATACGTTGACTCCGATGGCTGTGGCGGGCTGCCCGCCGGATTCCTTCTCGGCTACGGGGCAGTTGTGGGGAAATCCGCTGTACCGTTGGGATTATCATAAAGAAACAGGTTATGCATGGTGGATGAAGCGTATTGCTTACTGTTATGAGCTCTATGATGTGGTGCGCATCGATCATTTTCGCGGGTTTGACGAGTATTACTCGATTCCCTTCGGCGACGAAACGGCTGAGTTCGGACATTGGGAGAAGGGGCCGGGATATGAGATCTTTAAGACAATGAAGGCTGAGCTGGGAGAAAAGGCCGTGATTGCGGAGGACCTCGGATTTTTGACCAAATCAGTTATTAAACTGGTGAAAAGGACCGGATATCCGGGTATGAAGATTTTGCAGTTTGCTTTTGATTCGAGGGAAGAGAGTGACTATCTGCCCCAAAATTATACGGCGAACAGCATTGTTTATACGGGAACTCATGACAATGACACAACGCTTGGCTGGTACGGACAGCTGAATCGCAGGGATAAGGCTTTTGCGAAGAAATATTTGAATATACGTTCCAATAAAGATATTCAATGGGAGTTCATCAGAGCGGCAATGGCGAGCGTGTCCGATACTTGTATCATTCCGATGCAGGACTATCTGGGGCTGGGCGCTGAGGCGAGAATTAATATTCCGTCCACGCTGGGTATCAACTGGAAGTGGAGAATGCTGCCGGGGCAGTTTACGGATGAGCTGGCGGAGCGTATTTTGGATATGACGAAGTTGTACGGCAGAGCACGCAAATAGATTAAACATAGCGCTGGCAGTCTTCTAGTGGGGCTGTCAGCGTCCGTATGTTGGAACGCCGGCAAATAGGCGGGATTTACGGTTACGGGAGAAGCGGCGAAAGAACAGGTACATTCGGATGCGGTTTGAAGGGGATAAATATGGCAGAGACGACGATCAAGGATATAGCGAAACAGTGCGGAGTGGGGATTAGTACAGTGTCGCGGGCAATCAATAATCACCCGGACATTAATCCGGAAACCCGTAAGATGATTATGAAAGTGATTGAGGAGACCGGATTTATTCCCAACAACAGTGCGAGGAATCTGAAAAGAACGGACGCAAAGTGTATCGCCGTACTCGTCAAGGGTATCACGAACCCTTTTTTCAGCAATATGATCCAGATCATAGAGGAAGAGACGCAGCGGAACCGATATGCGCTGGTGCTGCGGCACGTGGAGGCACATGAGGACGAGGTGGATGTGGCGCTGGAGCTGGAGAAGGAAAAGCGTCTCCGCGGTATCGTGTTTCTGGGTGGTCGGTTTACCCATTCGGAAGAGAAAATAGGTAAGCTTAACGTTCCGTTTATATTCAGTACGATCGGTGTGGATATCTCGGATCAGATCGGCAGGGTAGAGTTTTCCAATATCGCGGTTGATGATAAGCTGGAGAGTAAGAGAATGACCGAATATCTGCTTGAACTGGGACACAGGAGGATCGCATTTGTCACGGAGAGACAGGAAGAGTCAATCGGCAGACGGCGTATCGAGGGCTATCGGGAAGCTTTCGCTGATCGTGGACTGGAAGTCCGGGAAGAACTGGTCTGCTATGTGCAGGATGAGCTGGATCATTTCTCCATGGAGAACGGTTATATCACGACCCGTAAACTTCTGGAATCCGGTGAAAAGATAACGGCGATCTATGCGGCCTCCGATTCACTGGCAATCGGGGCATGCAGGGCGGTACTGGAAGCGGGCATGCGTATTCCCGAGGATATCTCCGTGGCGGGGTATGACGGCATAGAGCTGGGAGAATATTATAATCCCAAGCTGACTACGATCAAGCAGCCGGTGGAGGAGATGGCGAAGAACACCATCCGTCTCCTGTTAGATGTGATCGCAGGCAGACAGGAGCACCAGCAGATCATATTTCCGGCAGAGCTGGTGGTGAGAGAGTCTACAGCAGCTGTTAAAGAGTCATAACGTCCGCCGGCTTAAGTTGGAATTATGGTAGGACGGATCGTTCGTTACGTCTTGATCAAACCAGTCAAGAGGAATAAATGCATTCGCTGTTTCTTCCGAAGGGAATTCTACCTCGGCGATCACCAGAGGGGCGAAGGGTGCCTCAAAAATGTCCAATTCTACACATAGACTAATCTGGTCAATATTTTCTGAGCAGTCTGACACATATGTCGGATTGTCAATCGGTATGACATACCGTTTCTTAGAGATCACATTTCCGTCGACTTTATCACGCAGATGATAGTAGGAAGGCTCATTGAGCGGGAGATTGTACTCTTCCCGTGCCATAAGGCCTTTGCCTTTGTAAGTCAGATAGTAGTCGTCGTCCTGTCTGCGAATTCTGACAACAGGGTCAGTGTTTAAATAAGCCTGCTCAATGATGTGGCAGGGATATTGACTTAGATTCTCAGGAAGTTTTTTGACTGTAAATTTGCGTTCGATTTCCATGATGGTTCCTTTCATCCTCCGTTATGGAGACAAAGTTTTTTATTGTATTATATATCTATAATTATATTATAAAGGTGACAGTACCGCAATCGCACGCGAATTTTTCCTTTCTATTTTTATTAGCCTGTGATACAATAGCAATGTACGGCGTAAAAAGTAATGTTCGTTGCCTATGGCGGCGGCACATTCATTCTAATGCGCTACGAGGAGTATCTATGAGTGAGAAAGAGAAGAACGTAACAGAGGAAGCGGCACAGAAAGAGAACGTTTCCAGAAATTTTATCGAGCAGATCATTGATCAGGATCTGGCAGAAGGTGTCTATGATACCGTAAATACCAGATTCCCGCCTGAACCGAACGGTTATCTGCACATCGGTCATGCCAAGAGTATTCTGCTGAATTCAGGACTGGCCAAGCAGTACGGCGGCAAGTTCAATCTGCGTTTTGATGACACTAACCCCACGAAAGAGAAGAGCGAGTTCGTGGAATCTATCAAGGAAGACGTAAGATGGCTCGGCGCGAATTTCGAGGACAGACTTTTCTTTGCTTCTGATTATTTTGAACAGATGTATGAGGGTGCGGTGAAGCTGATTCGCAAGGGCAAGGCATATGTGTCCGATCTGACGGCAGAACAGATGAGAGAGTACCGTGGTACATTGACCGAACCGGGCAAGGATGACCCTAATCGGGACAGGAGTGTGGAAGAGAATCTGCGCCTGTTTGAGGAGATGAAAGAAGGCAGGTACACAGACGGTGAGAAGACGCTGCGGGCTAAGATCGATATGGCATCGCCGAACATCAACATGCGGGATCCGATCCTGTATCGCGTGGCACATCTGACGCACCATAACACCGGCGACCGGTGGTGTATCTATCCCATGTATGATTATGCACATCCGATCGAGGATGCCATTGAGGGGATCACACATTCCATCTGTACACTAGAATTTGAAGATCACAGACCGTTGTACAACTGGGTAGTGGAAGAGACCGAACTTTGGGAGAAATATCCGCCCAGGCAGATTGAGTTTGCGAAAATGTATTTGACCAATGTAGTCACTGGTAAGAGATATATCAAGAAATTAGTGGAGGACGGCATTGTGGACGGTTGGGACGATCCCCGTCTTGTGTCCATTGCGGCGCTTCGAAGAAGAGGTTTTACGCCGGAATCCATTCAGCTGTTCGTGGATCTGTGCGGTGTGTCCAAGGCCAATTCCTCTGCAGAATATTCCATGCTGGAGTACTGTATCAGAGAGGATCTGAAGATGAAACGTGCCCGTGTCATGGCAGCGCTCGACCCCGTGAAGCTGGTGATCGATAACTATCCGGCGGGACAGGTCGAGATGTTAGAGGTGGTCAACAATCCGGAGAATGAGGCTCTCGGCAAGAGAGAAGTCCCTTTTTCAGGAGAATTGTATATAGATCGGGAAGATTTCATGGAGGAGCCGCCGAAGAAATATTTCAGACTATTTCCCGGCAATGAAGTGCGTCTAATGAGTGCGTATTTCGTGAAATGTGTTGGGTATGAGAAAGACGAGGACGGCAGAGTGACGGTAGTACACTGTACCTATGACCCGGCATCTAAGGGTGGCAACAGCCCTGACGGACGTAAGGTGAAGGGCACGATCCACTGGGTATCTGCAGCACATGCGGTTAAAGCGGAAGTCAGACTCTATGAGAACATCATTGATGAGGAAAAGGGAGTCTATAACGAGGACGGCAGTCTGAACTTAAATCCCGACTCACTGACGGTTTTGAAGGAGTGCTATATCGAGCCTTCCGTAAAAGCGGCTAAAGCTTATGACAGCTTCCAGTTCGTCAGACAGGGATTCTTCTGTGTGGATTGTAAGGATTCAAGGCCGAAGGGGCTTGTATTCAACAGAATTGTGTCTCTAAAGAGTTCTTATGTATTGCCGAAAAAGTAAAAATATGAGAGAATAAAAATAAATTCCTTCGGAATTAATTTTAGTAAATTCCTTTGGAATTAACTTTGCGAGTTCCACTTCGCGGACTCGAATTGAGCAAGTTTTATAATGATTGGGAGGATATACAATGGCAGGATTATTGTCGGGGTTAGAGCAGTTTGGATTGAGTAATCTGGAGAACATGGATTTGTACGAAGCGCCTAAGAAAGAAGAGAA
>CAMWMS010000147.1 GCA_947175435.1 uncultured Lachnospiraceae bacterium
TAATAAAAATAGAATAAAGCAATGGGGGTGTTTATTATGGCAATTGCAGCGGATCTTTTGCAAAGTCTAGTTCCTATTTCGCAATTCAATAAAGGTCAGGCAGCGAAAATATTTGATAGACTTCATTCTGAAAGGGAGTTAATTGTTTTAAAAAACAATCAACCTTCCGCAATAATTTTGTCACCGGAAGAATATACAAGATTAACGGAAATTGAGGAAGATTACTATCTTCTGTTAGAAGCAAATAAGCGCATGGAAGATAATGGAAATAATAAAACAATTCCATTGGATTCTGTAATGAGTAATCTAGGAATCAGCGAAGAGGAACTAATGGGTACGGAGGATGTAGATATCGAATGACATGGAGCATTGAGTTTTTAGATGAAGCAGAAAAGGACATGAGGAAACTCGATCATTCAGCTCAGATACAAGTGTTAAAGGGTATCCGAAAAGTTAGTCAAAATCCCTTACCTATAGAGGAAGGTGGATATGGAAAACCTTTGGGTAACAAAAGTGGAACAAATCTTACGAATTTTATGAAAATAAAGTTCAGGGATTTGGGAATCAGAGTTGTCTATAAGGTGGAGCGTGTGGATGAAGTAATGAAGATTATCGTAGTTTCTGCCAGAACCGATGAACAGGTATATAAGGAAGCAGCAAAAAGACGAGACAAGCATGATTTATAATAGAATGTGTAGTAAAGCCGTTATTAGGAAATTTTTATTTCTTAGTAGCGGCTTTTTAATTAATGGATGGAAAAATCACTTGACCCCTACGCAGCGTAATAGTTTATGGTATAGTTACACGGGAGGAGGGAATGCCAATGATGACAGTAAATGAAGTCAGCAAATTGACAGGAGTGAGTATACGCGCTCTGCAATATTATGACAAAATCGGACTCTTAAAACCGTCCGGACACACGGAGTCCGGTTACCGGCTGTATGACGATACGGCCTTGGAAAAGCTGCAACAGATTTTGCTGTTTCGTGAGTTGGAGTTTCCGCTGAAAGAGATCAAAGAAATAGTATCAAGACCGGATTTTGACAAAAATAAGGCATTGGAGCAGCAGATCGCGCTGCTTACCATGAAAAAGGAGCATCTGGAAGATTTGATCGGATTTGCCCGTGAAATACAAGCAAAAGGAGTGACGAGAATGGATTTTTCAGTATTTGATACGCATAAGATCGAGGAATATGCAAAGCAGGCAAAGGAGCAATGGGGCAAAACGGCCGCCTATCGGGAATATGAACAGAAAGCGGCGGGCAGAAGTAAAGAAGAGACTCAGGGTGTCATGGAGAAGTTTATGCAGATATTTGCAGACTTCGGAAAAATGAAAGATACGGCACCGGAATCAGCTGCGGTTCAAAGTCATGTGAAGAAGCTGCAGGACTATATCACGGAGCATTTCTATCAATGTTCCGACGATATTCTTTTTAGTCTCGGGCAGATGTATGCCGGCGACGGAGAGTTTACTGACAATATTGACCGGGTCGGCGGTGCCGGAACAGCAAGATTCACAGCCGAGGCAATTCGGATTCACTGTGGGAAATAAACCGGGCAAATGAATCTACGCTCGTATTTGGCGGAACAAAGTAGGAACTTAGGGATAGCAATGTGTGCTATCCCTTTGATGTTTTTTGCAAAAATATTAAGTGCTTTTTTGTGGGATAAATGATAATATGGTATACAGTATAAATAGGTTTGCGGATCACAGGGGAAGGCGCGTTATTATAATGAAAAATCTTGGGAAATCTCTACTCTGTTTTATTGTATATTTTATATTGCAATTGGTGGTTCAAATGATATTCATGATGATCGGCGCCTTATCGGGCATTCAAGATCAAAATGACCTGATTGATTTCAGCATGAATCATCTACTGCTCATTACACTGGTATCTAACGTGGTAACGCTTGTCCTTTTTGCTCTATTTAACAAAATCCGTAAGAAAAGTGTAAAGGAAGCGTGGAGCATGACTCGGGTCGGAGTGAAGTTATACATATATCCGGCGTTGGCGGCATTTCTGCTCTCGTTTGCGTGGGCGCTTGCAACCTATAATATATCGTTTGCAAACGCGGAACAGATTGAAAAAAGCGTCTCCTTTTATTCGGATATGCTTCCGGGACTGGGCGGCGCATTGATGGCATTGGTTCTGTTGGTTGCACAGCCGATTATGGAAGAAGTGCTTTGCCGCGGTAGCATGCTCAATCAGCTAAAAGAGAGTTTTCCCGATTGGGCGGCGATCCTTATGAGTGCGGTTATTTTCGGCCTTGCACATCTGATGGCGGGTGGTGTGGTGCTTGCATTCGGAGCGGCGCTGATGGGCGCATGCTTCGGTCTTGTTTTTGTGAAAACGAAGTCGCTGTATCCGGCTGTTGTGGCACATGCTTTTGCGAATCTTCCGGATTTCATTATGATATTTATGCCGGAAATGCAATCAGGGGTGAGGATAGGGCTGGCGGTTGTCTCAGCCGTCGTCTCTGTGGTGATATTAGTGTTTTTTAGTAAACGTGTCTGATATGGAGGAAATGATGGATAATCAATTGATAAGCTTACAGTTAGAAAAACCGCAACAGGTGATCATGGCGCAGGAAGCGCAGAAAGGTATGAACTGGTTTCTGGAGATTCTGGTCTTTCTGGCGGTGTTTATTGTCAGTTCCATCGGGCAGATTTTCTGCATGCTGCCGGGGGAAGTGATTCTTTTGGCGATGAACGAGGATTATCGTGCAGCGGTGACAGCAAATGATCTTGAGGCAGCAACTTTAGCCGCGAGTCAGATCGGCAGTTCCGACCTGTATATGGTCTTTTCTTTGTTTGCGACGATTGGCATGACGCTTGTCACCATATTATTCTGTAAGCTTATTCAGAAGAGAAAAATAGATACGCTTGGGTTTACAAAGGGAGAAGCCGGACGGGAGTACCTGATCGGATTAGGAGTCGGATTTGTGCTGTTCTCCTCGGCGATATTGATCTGTGTGTTGACCGGAGCGCTGAAGATTGAGGGATTTTCAGAGACTTTCGGTGTGGGAATGTTCATGCTGTTTCTGCTGGGCTATATGTTTCAGGGTATGAGTGAAGAAGTGCTCTGCCGCGGATATCTCATGGTGTCTATCGGCAGACGGTATTCCATGTGGGTGGCAGTGCTTTCCAATGCGGTAATTTTTGCCGCACTGCACCTGTTGAATAATGGCATCAGCATTCTTGCCTTCATTAATCTGGTGTTGTTCGGTGTGTTTGCGTCGCTCTATTTCCTGAAAAGGGGAAGTATCTGGGGAATTGCGGCCCTGCACAGCGTTTGGAATCTGGTGCAGGGGAATTTCTGGGGACTGCGCGTGAGCGGTATAATTACAGAATGCTCTGTTCTACGCAGTACCATGATTGCTGGCAAAGAGATCTTTAACGGCGGTGCGTTCGGACCGGAGGGAGGTCTGGGCGTGAGCGTGGTGCTTTTAGTCGGAATCTGTGTTTTGCTGAGAAAGAAAAAGAATGAGGCGGTATAGTTATTGCGTTCTTTGGAGATATTTCAAATATTGTATATAACGGACCAGATCTTTACGGGAACTGCCTTTTAATGTCTGGATATCATACATAATATCATGCATAGTGACGTTCGCCAGATAGTGATTCTTGAGGTTGGTATTGCCTAGGTAGGAGTTGTCTATGCCAAGAAGATAATCGGTACTGACTTTATAATATTTTGCCAGAGCAACAACGACCCAGATCGGTATCTCACGGTGTCCGTTCTCGTAGTTAGAATAGGTTTGCTGTGAGATGCCGAGATGGGCGGCAACTGTTTTCTGTTTCAAATCATGATCATCTCGTAAGTCACGTATCAGTTCGCGCAGTTCTTTCATATGTCGGCACCTCTTGCAGGAATGAAAATGTTGTTTGGATTATTATTACACAACAAGAAGTTGTATAATTGAAAGTACACGAAAAGTAATAAAGTAGGATAAATAACAACAATATATTGTGTGTGATTTTACAAAAGGTTAAAAATTTTTATTATATGCCGTTTCGTGGCACAAGAAATGAGAGAAATATCGAAAGAGGAGAGAAATTGAAATTATGAAACAATTAAGTACCAGAACAGCAGGATTTACGGATTCGGTCATACGAAGAATGACAAGGGTATCCAATCAGTACGGAGCAATTAATCTGTCACAGGGATTTCCGGATTTTGATCCGCCAAAAGAGATTACGGACAGGCTTGCCGAGGTGGCGGGGATGGGACCGCATCAGTACGCTTTGACTTGGGGCGCGCAGAATTTCAGGGAAGCGCTGGCACAGAAGCAAAAACATTTCTACGGGATGGAGGTTGATCCGGATCGTGAGATCGTGGTTACATGCGGAAGTACGGAGGCAATGATGGCAGCTATGATGTCGGTGTGCAATCCGGGTGACAAGGTTGTCATATTTTCGCCTTTTTATGAAAATTACGGTGCGGACACGATTTTGTCGGGTGCAGAGCCGATCTATGTTCCGCTGAAACCGCCGACATTTGATTTTGACGGAAATGAATTGGAAAATGCGATGAAGCAGCCGGGCGTGAAGGCGTTGATCCTGTGCAACCCTTCCAATCCTTGCGGAAAGGTGTTTACCGCTGAAGAGCTAAAAGTAATTGCGGAACTTGCCATAAAATATGACATATATGTCATTACGGATGAAGTATATGAACATATCGTGTATAAGCCTAATGTACACACTTGTATTGCGACGCTGCCGGGAATGAGAGAAAGGACGATTATCTGCAATTCTCTGTCCAAGACATATTCGATTACAGGATGGCGGCTGGGGTTCGTCATGGCAGCGCCGGAGATCACTGACAGGGTAAAAAAGGTACACGATTTTCTCACCGTGGGAGCGGCGGCACCTTTGATGGAGGCAGCAGTGGTAGGACTACAATTTCCCGACTCGTATTACGAAGAACTGCGGGAGCATTACACGCATATGAAAAATCTTTTTACAGGCGGGTTAAAAGAGATCGGATTGCAGTTCACGAATCCGCAGGGCGCGTATTATGTGCTGGTGGACATCAGTGAATTCGGCTATGAAAGCGATCTGATTTTCTGCGAGGAGCTGGCACAGAAAGTGGGTGTGGGCGCCGTTCCAGGTTCGAGTTTCTTCAAAGAGCCGGAGAATCGGTATATTAGGTTCCATTTTGCCAAGCAGGATGCCACGCTGAATGCGGCATTGGAGCGACTGGTGGATATTCGGATGAAAATGAAGAAGTAGAACTGGGTGAAAGAGAGTGAGATATTAGAAATAGTGAGCAATGGTTAATTAAATTTCCATTTCATTAACACCTGCTCAATGGTAGACACAATCGTAATCTGCTATATTGAAACCAACCGATAAAACGGAACATCCAAAGGAGGTACTCTATATGCAGATCGGACAAGTAATCAGACAATATCGTAAGAAGAAGGATATGACACAGGAGGAGATGGCGAACCGCCTCGGCGTGACAGCTCCGGCGGTCAATAAGTGGGAGAACGGCAACTCCATGCCGGATATCACACTTCTTGCACCCATTGCCAGACTGTTGGATATTTCTTTAGATACGCTGTTGTCCTTCCGCGAGGAACTGACGCAGGAAGAAATACAGGACATTATTCAAACGATGTATTCGATGTTAAGGGAGAAGCCCTTCGCGGAAGCATTTGAATGGGCGAAGGAAAAGATCAAGCAGTACCCGAACTGCGAACCGTTGTATCTGGAAGCGGCAGTCCTGCTCAATGCGGAACGAATGAAACAGGCGGATACCGATGAACGGTACGAGACCACGATCAATCAATGGTATACCATGGCACTTGGAAGTGAACAGGAACAGATTCGTACCATGGCGGCGGATAGGCTTTTCCACTTTTATCTGGATAAAAAGCAGTATGATAAAGCGGAAGAGTATCTGACGTATTTCTCCGAACAAAACCCCGAGAGGAAGCGGAAGCAGGCAGTCATATACAGCCGGACAGACAGAAGAGAAGAGGCATATAAGGCCTATGAGGAATTGTTGTTGTCCATGTATCAGACGACGATCCTGCTGTTTAGAAGCATCGGGATGCTGGCGCAGCAGGACCGGAATATGGATAAGGTACGGATGATCGTTGAGAAAGCGAGTGCCCTTGAGGAAATTTTTGATATGGGAGAGTATCATAAGGTTTTGTGGAGACATGAGCTTGCGATTATGGAGCAGGATGCGGAGACCGCGATTACTACCATGCAGCAAATGCTCACAAACCTTGATGATATCAACCATTTTACGGAGTCTTCGCTGTTTGAACATATGACTTTCCCGGCGAGCAGTGAGGAGTTACGGGCGCAGTTAAAAGAGGATATAGTGAAGGCTTTCCGGGATGAGGAGACATACGGTTTCCTGAAAGGGGACAGCAGATGGGAGGATCTGAAGAGTTGACCATGCTAAATCATCCAATTTCGCCTGTCTACGACAGCGAATCTAAAGTTTTAATACTGGGCAGTTTCCCGTCTGTGAAATCGCGGGAACAGCAGTTTTTCTACGGGCATAAGCAGAACCGCTTCTGGCGTGTTATGGCACAGGTGCTTGGCTGTGCGGTGCCGGAAGATATCACGCAGAAGCGAGCCATGCTGCTTGCGAACCATATCGCGGTTTGGGATGTGATTGCAAGCTGTGAGATCACAGGCTCTTCGGATGCGAGTATCCGGAACGTGGTGCCGAATGACTTATCACCGATCCTGACTACGGCGGATATCCGAGCGATCTATACGAACGGCGGTAAGGCACATCAGTTGTATCAGAAATATATTTTTCCGATAAACGGGCGGGAGGCTCAGCTTCTGCCCTCCACCAGCCCGGCGAATGCAGGATATTCGTTGGAGAGATTAGTGGAGGCTTGGAAGGTGGTTGGGGAGGAATCATGAAAATGAACATTGTTATTATCCATGGTCAGAGCCATCAGGGTTCTACATATCACATTGCAACAATGCTTGCAAAAAAATTAAAGGGAAAAGTTACCGAATTCTTTCTGCCGAGAGATTTCGGTTCTTTTTGTGTCGGATGTACTACCTGTTTTGTAAAGTCAGAAACATTGTGTCCGCATTATGATAAGCTTGCCCCAATTACGAAGGCTTTAGATGACGCAGATGTCATAATTCTGGCAAGTCCCGTGTATGTATTTCACGCAACGGGCGCAATGAAAGCATTCTTAGATCACTATGGCTATCGGTGGATGGTGCATCGGCCGGAGGAAAAAATGTTTCGCAAGCAGGCAGTATGTATCTCCACGGCTGCGGGCGCAGGTGTGAAAAGCACAAACAAAGATATGGCGGACAGCATGTTATTCTGGGGAGTCGGCAAGACATATAAGTATGGAGTGGCCGTGCAAGAAACGGCGTGGAATCGCGTAAACCATAAGATTAGAAACCGCGTGGAGAGAAAGACCACCGCACTGGCACGCAGGATCAGGAAAAATCACGGCCGGGTAAAACCGTCTGTAAAAACGAGAGTAATCTTTTCTGTTATGCGCATGCTGCAGAAAGCAGGATGGAATGAAGCGGATCGAAAGTATTGGGA
>CAMWMS010000148.1 GCA_947175435.1 uncultured Lachnospiraceae bacterium
CAAGAGAGATCATGATATCAAAGATTATGGCAAGCTGATTCCAGGACATGGCGGCATTATGGATCGGTTTGACAGTGTGATTATTGCGGCACCGCTTATTTTTATCGGGTTAGTCATTATCGGCAGTCTGAGCGGGGCGGCCTTGTAACAGCTAAATTTGCAGACTGAGTAAAAACGGAGATAAATGTATGAAAAAGATAGCAATACTGGGTTCTACCGGTTCTATCGGGACACAGACCTTAGAGATCGTGAGAAAAGAGGCAGATCTGCAGGTGGCAGCTCTGGCGGCCGGAACCAATGTAGAATTGATGGAGAAGCAGGTGAGAGAGTTTAGGCCTTCGCTTGTGGCGATGTGGACCGAGGAGGCGGCAAGAGATCTGCGGGATCGGCTGTCGGATCTGCCGGTACAGGTGGCTTATGGGATGGAGGGGCTGCTGGAAGTAGCGGTTTATGAAGAAGCCGAAGCATTGGTGACGGCGATTGTGGGAATGATCGGAATAAGGCCTACCATTGCCGCCATTGAGCAGGGTAAGACGATTGCACTGGCAAATAAGGAAACGTTAGTGACGGCAGGGCATATTATTATGCCGCTGGCGGCGCGGATGGGAGTCCCTATTCTGCCCGTAGACAGTGAGCACAGCGCGATTTTTCAATCTATGCACGGCGAGAACAGGGCGCGGGTCAGTAAGATACTTCTGACTGCTTCCGGCGGGCCCTTTCGCGGCAAGAAGAGGGAAGAGTTAGCTTCCATGACAGTGGAGGATGCCCTGAAGCACCCCAACTGGTCTATGGGCAAAAAGGTTACCATTGATTCGGCTTCTCTTGTAAACAAGGGGCTGGAAGTGATGGAGGCAAGATGGCTCTTTGATGTGGAGCTGGATCAGATTCAGGTTGTGGTACATCCGCAGAGCATTATCCACTCGGCGGTAGAGTATGTGGACGGCGGGATTATGGCGCAGCTCGGCATGCCGGATATGAAGCTGCCGATTCAGTATGCCCTCTTTTATCCGGACAGAAGACCGATGGATACTGAGAGAGTGGATTTCTTCCGGTTAAAACAGCTTACCTTCGAGGAGCCGGACACAGATACGTTCAGAGGACTGGCGCTTGCTTATCAGGCAGCGAGACGGGGCGGCACACTGCCCACGGTGTTTAACGCGGCAAATGAAAAGGCGGTAGCGCTTCTTTTACAGAAGAAGATAGCATTCTTACAGATTCCAGATCTGATTGAGGGGTCGATGGAAAATCATCGGGTAGTCGATGATCCGACGGTAGAGCAGATTTTGGATGCGGAAGCGGAAACGTATGAATATATTGAGCAGAAATTTGGGGAGCGGTAGATTGCGTTATCGCATGAGAATGCTCCGGCATGGAGGATTACATTGATCAGGACAATTATTCTATTTCTTATTATTTTCGGGATCGTGGTGATTTCCCATGAGTTCGGACACTTTATTATCGCCAGAAAGAACGGCATACGGGTTCTTGAATTTTCGGTGGGTATGGGTCCCACACTCTTTTCTTATACCAAAAACGGGATCAAATATTCTTTGAAACTGCTTCCCATCGGCGGTGCATGCATGTTTGATGGTGAAGACGGTATCACTGCTTCGGATGAAGCGGAAGAGCCGGGAGGATTGTTTCGTCGGTCTGCCGTGGAACCGAGGGAAACACAGCGTGAGGAGGCATTTGATCCGGCCATAGTGTGTGATGGGATTGCTTTTAATGAGGCAGGGGTTTGGAAGCGTATTGCAGCTGTTTTCGCCGGTCCGTTCTTTAACTTTATTCTGGCATTTGTAATTGCGGTAATATTGACGGCTTTCTCCGGGGCCGATCTGCCGGTGATCGGACAGATCTCCGGGCAGTCTGCGGCCGAACGGGCGGGACTGCGGGCAGGGGATGTGATTACGCAGATCAATCATGAGAAGATACATTTCTATCGGGAAGTTATGGTGATCTCGTCTATGAATAAGGGAGAAACGCTGGAGATTCATTATAAGCGGGGCGATGAACAGGGAGTAGCGGTTGTAACGCCTGAATATGATGAACAGGCGGGACGTTATTACATGGGCATTATGGCGGCCGGAGAATATTTGAAGTGCAACCCGCTACAGGTGTTTCAGTATGGTTTCTATGAAGTGGAATATTATGTCAAGACGACCTATAAGAGCCTGGGCATGCTGCTTAGAGGGCAGGTTACGAAGGACGAAGTCTCAGGACCGATTGGTATCGCACAGTTCGTAGGAGAAAGTTATGATCAGGCGGAGAAAAGCGCTGGGACTGCTTCGGCGATTCTGACGATGTTGGAGATCATGGTGCTTCTGTCTGTCAATCTGGGGATTTTGAATCTGCTGCCGTTGCCGGCCTTAGACGGCGGAAGACTGCTGTTTATGTTTGTTGAAGTGGTCAGAGGTAAACCAATTGCACCGGAGAAGGAGGGGCTGATACACTTCGCGGGATTGGTGGTGTTTATGGTTCTGATGGTGTTTATCATGTATAATGATATTATGAAGCTGGTGCACTGACGATGGAGAGGGAAGAGAAATACTGATGGATAATGAATTGTTTGAGAAAGCGCCCGTATATAAGGCATATTTTAAATGTTGTCTGCCTGTGGTGTGCGGTCTGATGATATCTCTAATCTATAATATGGTAGACACGTGGTTTATTGCCAGAACAGGCAACACGGATCTGGTTGCTGGAGTTGCGCTTGGTGCACCGATTTTTATACTGATGGTTGCACTCGGAGATATGTTTGGTCTGGGAGGTGCCTCCATGATTTCCAGACTTTTCGGGCAGCAGAAAGATGACGAAGGCAGAAAAATCAGTATCTTTTGTTTCTATGCGGCAATAATAATAGGTGTTATTGTAGCTGCGCTCATGCTGCTGTTTCGACAGTCGATTCTAGGTCTGCTGGGAGCAGATCAGGATACGATGACATATGCAGCCGGCTATTATACTTATATTGTGATGGGGGCACCCTTGATTATCGTTTCGTTTACGCCCAATAATCAACTGCGGACGGAAGGATTTGCCACGCAGTCCATGATCGGCGGCGCGATCGGGTCTGTAGTGAATATCATTCTGGACCCGATTTTTATTTTTGTGTTCGGATGGGGAGCGGCAGGAGCGGCGATCGCTACAGTGCTCGGTTATGTCTGTACGGATACATATTATGTCTGGCTCCTGCTTCGCAGAACGAAAAAGCTGTCTGTCGATATCAGGGAGTTTCGGGTAGTTCCTTCGGAGGTGCTGCAGATTCTGTCAATCGGCGTTCCGGCGTGTATCACAAATTTGTGTCAGAGTATAGGAATGACGCTGCTTAATCGATTTTTGCTTCCATACGGAAATGACAGTGTGGCGGCTATGGGAATCGTGACAAAGGCGAATATGATTGCATTTTTTGTAATTCTCGGATTTGCGTTCGGCGCGCAGCCTTTGATCGGATATAATTACGGGGCGGGAAATCGGGACAGACTGAAAAAGATTTTACGATTTTGTTATGGATTCGAGTGCTGTATCGCTTTGGTGATATCAGGGATTATGTCGCTTGCGGCGCCATATCTGCTTAGTATGTTTATTGCAGATGAGCATATCGTTGCCATCGGGACACCTATGTTACGTATGCTGCAGATCGGAATGGTATTTACGGCAATCGTGCTTGTAACGACTGTTATTTTTCAGGCAGCGGGCAAGGCGTGGGGCGCCTTCTTATTGTCCGCCAGTAGACAGGGGATTATTTTTGCAGCCGTAATCTTTACCGTATCCAGATTGTTCGGCTATACCGGAGTGCTGATATCCCAGCCGGTTTCCGATATCCTTACGGCTTTGCTGGCGGTAGGGCTGTTTCTGGGGAGTGTTTACAGGGAGCTTAAGGAATAAATTTGTCTTATGGAATGGAGTGTACAGGCAGTTAAATACATATAATTAATCTATATATTGCGTTTTATTTCTTTATGCTATATACTTACTCTATCGGGTTCCGTTCGGAACCCAAGAGTATATAGTTTCAGCGGGATTCCCGCAGGATTTCAATTTTGAGTAACGATGATTTGTTTCAGTACTTTTCATGGGAATTTATGTCAGGAATGACATGGAGGTGCAAGTATGAAGTATTTGACAAGTGTATATTGGGAGCGCGGCAGCATGGCGGAGCGAAATCAGGATTCGGTCGTGTTGCTGCAAGTGCTGACGGCGAGGGGCAGAGTGTTGATGGCAGCGGTCTGTGACGGGATGGGAGGTTTGGCGCAGGGCGAGGCGGCGAGCGGCTATATAACGAGGCGGCTGCAGGAATGGTTCTACGAGTCGCTCTTACGCTCGGTGCAGAAGAAGAAAGCCTTCTGGATCATCAGAAGGTCACTGGACAGGCTGGTATACGATATGCAGGAACAACTGTCACAGTATGCCGAGCGTGAGAAGATTCGTATGGGAAGTACCATGACAATTCTCGTTTTATGGGAAAAGACGTATCTGCTCTGGCATCTGGGTGACAGCAGGGCTTACAGGTTATCCGCAACAGGCAAAGGTGGGCGGATGAAAGGCAGTCTACGTTGCATAACCACGGATCATGTGCGGGGGAGAAACCAGCTGACAAAATGTGTAGGCTGTTTCGGATATATGAGGCCTGATTTCAAAATGGGAACGTTCGGGAACGGGCAGGCCATGCTGTTGTGCAGCGATGGATTCTGGCATTATGTTACGGAGGAGGAATTGGCGGATGCCCTAAATCCGGGTGCGGTTGCGGAAGAGATGCAGGCGGAGCGCAGACTGCGGGAGATTGGGGAAGCATGTATGAAACGCGGAGAGGTGGATAATCTGTCGGCGGTTTATGTCAAAGGGGTTCGGTAAAATGGATGCGTCGGACAGTATGCAGATGTCCTAGGCTGCATGTTGTAAACAGGGGGCAGATTGCACAAAATGTTCTCTCGTGTCGGGCTGCGTCATATGGATTTTCTAAATATTCCGGTGAAGTTGTGACAACGGACGCAACCGCCCAACATTCGCCATCCGGGCTCAGGTCGGGCTTTCCGGGACATCGGCTTATTACACTTTAGGGTAATAAGCACGTCCCATGGAATTTCTGGATATCAAACGGAATATTTAGAAAATCTCATATTCCTACGCAGGACAGCTTCGAGAACATTTTGTGCAATCTGCCTATAACAAATTTTTTAACGCAACTTTTGGCACTTAAATCTGATTAGAGGAAGAGGAGGAGACAGAGATGGAGAAAAAGATAGAGCCCGACAGAGAATATATCGGGAAGTATACAGTGATCAGGTGTCTTGGCAGGGGCGGGGAGGGAACTGTATATTTGGCGCGGGATGAGGATTTGCACAGGTTGGTGGCGGTCAAGCAGGTGCGCGGCCAGAGAGAAAATCAGTGCGGCATGGAGAATGGGGAGGCGGATTTCCTCAGACAGCTTAAGCACCCTATGCTGCCGGTGATCTATGAACTGCTATGGGATGAGGGGTGGTATCTTGTGATGGAGTTTATTCAGGGGGTTACCCTTCAGGATTATATAGACAGAAACGGTTATGTGTCGGAAGAGCAGGCTTGTGTATGGGCGGAACAGCTTCTGGATGTGACGGAATATCTGCACACAAGAAAACCACCTGTTATTTATCGGGATTTTAAACCGGACAATATCATGGTTTGTCCGGACGGACATTTGCGGTTGGTAGATTTCGGGGCGGCGGCGATAAGAAATTACGGAGTGAAAGACGGTACTGTGATGGCGATGACGCCGGGGTACGGGGCTCCCGAGCAGTATGGGAGCGCGAGGAATCCGCGGGAGCACGAACCGTCAGAAGAGTTCGAGGAAGGAATCATTGGGAAAAGAACCTACGCGGATGAAAGAAGCGATATATATGCACTCGGTAAGGTAATGTATTATATGCTGACCGGCGCAGACCCGTCTGAGCCGCCCTATACGTCGTTGCCTATACGCGATTATCAGCCGCTTGTGCACCCATGGTTGGAGCGGGTGGTCCGCAAATGCATCGAAGACGATCCCGGGAAACGGTATCAAATGGCGGAGGAAATCAGAAGAGAATTGCAAAGATGCGGCAAAAGAAGGTATCGGCGGCGTAGTTCTTTTATCCGGGTTGTGGAGAAGAAGGTGTGGTTGACGGAAATGTACACGGAAAGGATTAACTAAGGCGTACGCGTAGATAAATGCATGAAACAGTATGCCTTTTTCAAAAGAAATATGATATGATATAAAAACATAGATATCATATCAGGAAAGGAAGATAATTATGCATCGTGAACATACAAAGACGGTACGGATCGGGGATAAGGTGATCGGTGGGGGCAATCCGATTCTGATTCAGTCCATGACAAACACAAGAACAGAGGATGTCAAAGCAACGGTTGATCAGATTCTGCGCCTGGAGCGGGCAGGATGTGAGATCATCCGTTGTACGGTGCCTACCATAGAGGCGGCGGAGGCGATCGGGAAGATTAAAGAACAGATACATATTCCGCTGGTGGCGGATATTCATTTTGATTATCAGATGGCCATTGCCGCCATGGAGAACGGGGCGGACAAGATCCGCATCAATCCGGGCAATATCGGCGGCAGGGATAAGGTTGAAGCGGTAGTGTCGGTGGCGAAAGAGCGTAATATTCCCATTCGCGTGGGTGTCAACAGCGGTTCCCTTGAGAAGGAGCTGGTGGAGAAATATCACGGCGTGACGGCGGAGGGAATCGTGGAGAGCGCATTGGATAAGGTCGGGATGATCGAGGAGTCAGGGTATGACAATATGGTAATCAGCATCAAGTCTTCTGATGTGCTGATGTGTGTGCGTGCGCATGAACTTCTGGCAGAAAAGACAAATTATCCGCTTCATGTGGGGATAACCGAGTCCGGTACGGTGTTAAGTGGCAATATTAAGTCGGCGGTGGGGCTTGGACTGATTTTACATCAGGGAATAGGCGATACGATTCGTGTATCCCTGACGGGAGATCCCGTGGAAGAAATCAAGTCGGCGAAGTTGATTTTGCGTACGCTGGGACTGCGCAAAGGCGGCGTCGAAGTGGTATCATGCCCTACCTGCGGCAGAACCCGCATCGACCTGACCGGACTGGCGAATCAGGTGGAACAAATGGTAGCCGATATCCCTCTGGACATCAAGGTTGCCGTGATGGGATGCGCCGTTAACGGACCGGGTGAGGCGAAGGAAGCGGATATCGGGATCGCAGGAGGTCTTGGAGAAGGGTTGCTGTTCAGACATGGTGAGATCGTACGAAAGGTGCCTGAGGATCAACTGCTGGCGGCTCTGCAGGAGGAATTAAAGGACTGGCAGAAGAACGTAAGTTCCGTAGAAAAGTAAGGCTTCCGGCTGTAAAGTGCGGAACAGGAAGGTATGTTGTCAGATGGGGAAGAAATTCTTTGATGTTTTTCCTACATTAAAATTGGATACAGGGTTAAAAGATCTCTACGAACAGGTGACGGT
>CAMWMS010000149.1 GCA_947175435.1 uncultured Lachnospiraceae bacterium
CTCATATGTTATATTTCCTCCATTCTTTATATTCAAATTAATTATATCACACACGGAGAATATTCGATTTTCATATGCTCTTAAGTATGATATAACTCCATGTCTTATTATCGTTTAAATACTATAAAATTGCAACCTTTGATCCAAATGTCATTTTTTTGATAAACCCATAGTTAAGACATCGCCAATACCTAGCGCAGATTGAACAAAAGGTTCTCGAAGCCGTCCTGCGTAGGAGATTGAGATTTTCTTAGTATTCCGTATACAAAATAGCAATTTCGGGACATGGACGTCCCGAAAAGCTCGTAACGAGCCCGGATGGCGAGTAAAGGGCGGTTGCGTCCGACCTCGCATCCCACACCGGAATACTTAGAAAATCCATTCGACGTAGCCCGACGCGAGAGAACCTTTTGTTCAATCTGCGCGGCCTACTTAGACACACCATAAACACCCCCAAAACTATTCATACATATTACACAATACACCTTGCAGGACCACCAAATCATCTCTTAATAATGCATATAACTAATATTCATATCAACATTCCCCTTAATTCCGCTGACTCTTCCCTTAGAAGAATACTGCCACATATCATACCTTGTCGCCGTATATGTCGGCGCACTCGCATACTGTGCCAGCCAGATCTTATACCCTGTCAGACTACCGGTACTGATCTTCTCGTTAAACCACGTCTTATTCGCATATATACCAGCAGAGTACCCGGAATCTTGTACCGTCGCACAGAACGCCTTACACACAGCGGTTCTCATGTCCCTGCTGACACCGTCTCCGCGCCCGCCGCTTCCTTCCACATCTATGAATATCGGATAGTCCAGTCCGTATCCACTGGCAAGTCCCACCGCCATAGATGCCTCCTCTACGGCCTCCACTTCATTGACCGCCTGACTGAAAACATAGACTCCAACTTTAAGTCCTGCCGCCTTAGCGCCCTTGATGTTACTTCTGAACTTCGGGTCTTCCACCAATACGCCGGTAGAGTAGCCCCTGTAACCACAGCGGATGATCACATAGGAAACACCAGAATTTTTCACTGCATTCCAGTCAATGCTGCCGTTATGCTTGGAAACATCGATTCCCATGGTGCCGGAATTAGACGACATCTTGCCGTCACTTCCGAACGTATACTTGGCTCCCTGAATAACCTGCTCTCCCGTCACATAATTACCGTTCTTATCGTAGAAATAGACATGTCCGTCTATTGTCTGCCAGCCGGTATACTTATACTCGGACACTTTTGTTGATTTCTTAAAAAAAGCATCCCGCTTGTTGTAATCGTCATAGACTGCTTCCTTATACTCGCCGTCAGAGCTCTTATAATACATCTGGTTGCCGTCTTTGTCTTTCAGCTTGGCACTGCCGTCCACGGTCTGCGCCTTCTTCACCTTGATCTCATATGTGGCAGAGACATCCTCCGTCTCACTATTTTCACAGACTGCAGTGATCTTTACCGTGCCCTCTTCCACGCCTGTGACTACACCCTTGTCATCAACTTTGGCTATCTTCTCATTGTCACTGCTCCACTTGATCTTGCCATCCTTAGGCTCCGTCTTAGCCGACAGCGTGATCGTCTTGCCGACAGTCACCTCTTTATCACCGCTTATGCTGACCTTTGTATAGACGACATCCCCATCCTGGTTTTCTTTATCATCCTTGTTTTTATCGTCTTTGTCCTTATCTTTGTCGTCTTTGTTATCTTTATCCTTATCATCTTTATTATCTGTATTTTCACCGCCATCGCCCTCATCCGGTGTTTCCGGTTCGCTGACCGTGACGGAACAGGTCAGTTCCTGAATCATGCTGCCGACCGCCACACGTGCGGTAATCGTCGCACTTCCCACGCCGACTCCGGTAACACTGCCTTCACTCACTGTCGCTATGGCAGTATCGCTGCTGCTCCACTCTACCGTATAGCGAAGGCTTGTACCACTGACATTCACACTAAGAGAGGCGCTATCTCCCTTGTCCAGACTTAAGCTGCCGTTGCTTAAACTGATAGATATATTGGCCGGATCTTCTTCTGTACCAGTCCCTTCTTCCACCAGCTTCCTATAAGCGCCACTGACTGTCCAAGGGTCCGGAATATCTTTCTTGGAGACCTCCTCATAGACTGCCGTACCTTCCCCGATCGGTGTCTTCGTGGATTCTACCCACTCCACCGTGTCAGTCAATGCAGATTCTACTACGGTATTCTGTACAGCTTTATCCTCTGCAGCCGCATTTATCTCAGACTCCGACTTCACCTCATCCGCCACATTCACCTTTTTATAAGCGATGGTATCCGTGACTTTAATACTGCTGGACGAGGCAGGCAGCTTATACTTCGCATGCTCATTGCCCGCAAAAGGCTTAACCGTCACCTGATAGGTTCCTGCGTCGATTCCGGTCTGATAGATGATACCGTCCTTATCTTCGTCTTTTAAGTCAAAATTCTTCTTACCGTTTGTCACTTCCACTTCGAAAGGCAGACCTCCGATCAGTTTTCCTGTCGCTTTATTGACAAACTTAATCTTAAGATCCGACTGAATGGACGTGAGATTAAGCACTACTTCAATCTCCTTGTTCTGATCCTCCTGCTCCTCACGCTGCTGCTCTTCCTGCTCCGGTTCTTCCGTAAGTTCGATCATATCAGCAAGTCTTGCGGATTCGGAAACCGCCACAAGCCCGCTCTCCCCGATCACGGAGATACCTTCCAGTTCCTCTCCTACTGTTGCAAATGCAGCCACCTGTTTCTCTATGGACTTCGCATTGGCATAAAGCACTCCGGTAACGATCACCCCTGCCAGAACCACAACTCCCAGCATGGCAACCACCACATCCAAAGTACTCATATCCTCCAAGAAATGACGTATTCGCACGATTACGCTGTCATCATCGTCATACTCATCATATTCTTCGTCGTAATCTTCATCGTCTTCATCATACTCCTCGTCCTCGTAGTCCTCATCGTCGTCATCATACTCTTCGTCGTAATCTCCATCGTCTTCGTCATATTCTTCGTCATTGTATTCTCCGTCCTCATCGTCCTCGTCGTCATATTCCCCGGCTTCTTCATCGTACTCTCTGCCCTCATACACTCCGGCTTCTTCGTACTCTTCGTCTTCATACTCCTCATCTTCTTCGTATGCCTCGTCTTCATAGTCGTCTTCTTCGTATGCTTCCTCTTCATATGCTTCGGATTTTCGGGCAGACACCTTCCCGCGCACCGGCTTTTGTCCGCGTCCGCGTTGATAGGAGTCTATCATTTCATCATCAAGGCAGAGAAACTCCAGTGTGTCATCCGTCACCTTGTCATCATCCTCATCGTCAAACATTCCGTCTTCACCCATGAGAAATTCATCCAATTCGATCGGTCTGCGGGGTTCTCTTTTTTTATTTGCATTACTCTTTTTATTCTGCATTTTTATGTAAACCCTTCTTTTTAACATTTTTGTAACATTATAGCATAAAAGCTCAATAGATTCAAGGTTTTTTACGATCTGTGCATTTCAGGTAAGATTTACATAAAATTTGATCCATACAAATACCCGTGCGCGATATTTTACATCGCTTATTATGCCATATTCTGGTAAAATTCGCTTGACTTTATCACCTTAAACTGACACAATACAAGTGCAACCTTACAATTACAACAATCATTTAAAATGAAAAGGGGATTTTACTATGATGTACATGCACTATTGTAAGCGTTGCCATCGGGTCTATATGCTAAACGGACACAAACAAACCTGTCCGAAGTGCCGTGAGAATATTGCGGAACTGAAGATCACTTACATGGATTATGCCACCATGGATATGGAGGCAAGGGAACAGTTCTGTAATTGCTGCGCGGACGAAGAACAGCTACAGAAGTTAAGCACCACTTACCGTATGTATAAGTATAGCAAGTGGTATAAAGAACTACAGACCCAGTTCCCAACCACTACCATTATTACTACATACACCCTAGCAGAAAGAACCCCGATGGAGAACGCTGTGTCCGTGGTCTGACCGCCACTTGACACAATCCGTCTAAGAACGCTGCCGGAAAATCACGAATTTCCGGCAGCGCTCTTTTTCATTCCGTCCTAAATCAAAAGATTTTATTAAAAAAAACTTAAGCCATGGATTTTTATAGATTTTCATAGTAAAATAATGGATATTATGCAAACGCGGACATCCGGAAGGACCAAAACACCGGGACGCGCAAAAGGAGGCCGTTATGGACCAGAAACAGCAGAAAAAGCGAGTCGCACAGACAGAACTGAATATAGAAGAAATCTTAGACGAAAGCCCGGATTCCGCAGACGAAAAACCTACATCCACGGACGAAAATCGGAAAATTGCATCCGGAAAACTTAAATCCACAACCGGCGCACAGACCCCTGCGGCCGGAAAGCGCAAATCCACGACCGGAAAACGCAAATTAGACGGTATTAATATCCATGCGATCCTCTTGGGCGCCATCGTACTTATCGCCTGTTTTTCCGCATACAGACTATATAAGTGGAATAAAGGAGTCCCGTCAGATTATGATCCGAACTACCAAACCACAGATTTTGATATCGAGGCAATGGACAGCATCATACCTCTTGCTCCCGACAAACTGGAGGGGCATGAGGATGACGGTGTAACGACGATCCTGTGTCTGGGCGACGATCCTTTTTCCCTGAATCAGGGAGAGGGCGGACTGGCAGAGCAGATCGCCGCCAAAACCGGCGCCACCGTCTACAACGGCTCCTTTACCGGAACCACCATGGCGGCACAGTTTGCAACTTATAACAACGGATACATTCTGGACGCGTTCTCTTTCGCCTATGTGGCACAGAGCCTTGCTTCCGGAGATTTCGACCTTATGAAGACAGCCGCCACCTACAGCTATGATGAATCTTTTCCCAAAACGGCAGCCATGTTGGAATCCCTCGACATGAACAGCATTGACATAATCTGTATCATGTATGATGCCAGCGATTATATCAACAAACGCCCTTGTGATGACCCCAATGCGCCCAACTCCATCATCACTTACACGGGCGCCTTAAGAGCCGGCGCGGAAGCGATTCAGGAAGCGTATCCGCACATTCGTATCGTGGTAATGTCGCACACCTTCTGCCACACGATCAACGAGGAGGGTAATTTCGAGAACGGCGACCGTATAGACTTGGGACACGGCACTTTAAGCCACTATCTGCAGAAGGAACTGGATGCTGCCAACGATTGCGGTATATCCCTGATTGATAATTTCTACGGCTCCATCAACGAGGATAATTATCTGGATTACATGACGGATTATATCCACTTCAACGATGCCGGAAGAGAACTGTTAGCCAGAAGATTTGTGGAATGTATCTTTCCGAATCTGGCGGCAGGAGAAAGCGAATAAGTCATCCAAAAAGAGTACCGATAAAACTTCATTGGCGGATTGAACAAAATGCTCTCGCAGTTGCCGACTTCGTCATATGGATTTTCTAAAATATTCCGACTATGTTGAGAATGCGGACGAAACCGCCCTCTATTCGCCATCCGGGCTCATTTCGGGCTTTTCGGGACATCCGTGTCCCGAAATTTCTGGATGTTGAACGGAATATTAAGAAAATCTCATATGACTGCGTAAGGCAACTGCGAGAGCATTTTGTCCAATCCGCCTCTCTTAAATTTTATGGCTACGTTTTTAGTACTCCACCGAAAATAAAGTCTCAAAATCAAACCGTCCTATCATATCCCGTGTCTCATCCAGCGCCTGCGTCATCTCTTCCACAGATGTCACCTCGCAATCTCCGTTTGCGAAACACTCCGTCATATAACGGTTGATATCCCTGTGGTAGTGGGTATAATCCGCATAGTTGTTTAAATCTGTCACGATCTCCTCCTGATTCGGGAAATAGAAGATCCGCACATTATCGTAAGCAAGCAGCGTCTCGGCTATATGCTCATATTCCGCCATGGTCGCTTCCAGATGATTCTCCTGTATCACGTCATTCCAGTACAAAATGCTGTAGGGCGGAAAGAAAATATAGAACACCGTATCCGGATTCTGTTGGATATACGGGCACAGATTGACCCGTAAGTTTTTGTCCGTGCTCTCAATATATGCCGCCGGCGGTGCCTCCTCGGACACCGGCGCAGGTGGCTCGTAGTTATGCATGACCCACTGGATATTATAATATTCATCCGTCCACCAGCTCTGATACACGGTGGCCAGATCGGTCTTATCCGGATCAGCAAGAGGTCTTAAGATATAGTTTAAGACCACGTCTTTGTTAAAAAGATACTGCACGTCATTCAGGTAGTTGTCATCATAGAGGTATTCCGGAATCGGATACTTCGTCTCCTCCACGCCGCCGGTGTAAGTCGTCACGTCAACTCCCAGAAAGACCGCCTGCACATCATGTCCGCTGTCAAACACGATCTCCATGATATTGGCCTGATCTTTCGGATAAGCACCGCTGTAATTTAACTTCAACGCTTTTCGCCCCAGAAGTTCCTCAAACCAGTGCGTATTGAAATTCACCGTCATGGAAGAACCCAGAATCACACTGTCATACTCCATGTGTTTCGCCATTCCAGGATTCTGGCTGAGCTGATTGTCCACCAGATAGGGGAACTTCTCAAGGGGTGCATGGTACTGGAAGAAAGGATCAACGAAGACCACCAGCGCCGCCACAAGCACAAACAATATTAAGATTACAGATATTGTGGATATGACCCACTTCTTAAATCTATCCATAACTTATTCTCACAATCTCTTTTTATGTAACAGTTCAGCCTTGCTTCACTGTTACGGAATCTGCCAATCGAGCGTGGCTCGATTTTTCCAAGTCGCCTGCGGCGAGGGGCAGATTCCCTCTTGGCAAAATATACACGTTCTCACGGACTTTGCAGCGAGTGCAAAGTCCTGGGCTGAACTGTTACCTTTTTCCCTTGCTTCATACGTGCCCCGGCAAATCACTGAACATCGCCGGAAAAGTTATGACGCATCTGTCATTTTCCTGCCACAGACTTAGGATTTTAGAAATTAAAATACAGGAACGTGCTGACCTTGGAAAAAGTGAGTACGCACCACAGCGCGAGAACGGCGAATACCACCGTCGATCCTGTCCGATACTTCATCTTATCCATCCGCTGTGCCGCATTCCGGCCAATCAGCGCCAGATATAAACCTGCAGCCAGTATCACCCACATAAGAATATATCTGCTGTACGCCATATTGTCCAGATGCAGCACCTTAATGACATACCAGAACTCATCTACCCGAAAACACTCCGCCAATTCCGAAGATACTTTCTGCACCGTTCCGCTGACGGCAGTCGCAAGCATACGATTGGCCTGTGCAATATTCTCTGCACGGAAATAGACCCACGCCACCGCTACATAGACAAACAGCAAAATACGTGACACAAATGTCATAATT
>CAMWMS010000150.1 GCA_947175435.1 uncultured Lachnospiraceae bacterium
TATCAGAGGTCTGCGCATTAACCGGGAGAAGCATAAATGTTTTCTCTATGAGAAAGAGCTTGCTCTCACTCCGATTGAGTTTTCTATTCTCTGGTATTTGTGTGAACATCAGGGGACGGTCATTGCATCGGAGGAGCTGTTTGAGGCCGTGTGGGGTGAGAAATATCTGGATCAGAATAATACGGTTATGACGCATATCGGCAGACTGCGGGAGAAGATGCATGAACCCGCAAGAAATCCGCAGTTTATCAAGACCGTATGGGGAGTAGGGTATACCATTGAAAAATAGAAAAGAAATCAATAACAACGACTTTCAACAGTTTAGGACAAGGGTGTTTGTACGGATCGTGTTAATGATGCTCGGCGCGGTGGCGGGCATTTATTTGTTATATACTTTTGTACTCCACAGAAAATTTGCGAATTGGGTAGTAGACTTTCTGCATCATCACTTATATATGGATTATCCGACTGCAAACAGAATTTATTTGTACGTTCTTCGTAACAATATTAATCTGATCTTTGCAGTCGCCATAGTCGTGCTTTTTCTGATAATCTTTCGGATATATCTTAACAGATTCACCAGATATTTTTTGGAAATAAACAGTGGGATGGATGCGCTTATACAGGAAGAGACGGAAGACATTTCCCTGTCGCCGGAATTGGCGGCTATGGAGAAGAAAATGAACATGGTTAAACATACGCTGGAGAAGCGCCGATTCGATGTACATGTGGCCGAGCAGCGTAAGCGTGAACTGGTCATGTATCTCGCACATGATCTGAAGACGCCGCTTGCCTCTGTGTTCGGCTATTTGAATCTGCTGCGCGATGAAGGGGAGATTTCTGAGGAACTGCGAACGAAGTATCTGTCGATTTCACTTAATAAAGCAGAGCGTTTGGAAGACTTGATCAATGAGTTTTTTGAGATCGCGCGTTTTAATTTTTCGGACCTTGTGCTGCAGTATGGCAGAATCAACCTGACGCGCCTGTTAGAGCAGCTGGTGTATGAGTTTCAGCCAATGCTTAAAGAGAAAAATCTTGTATGTAAGCTGGAGGCCCCGCCTGATCTGATGCAGCAGTGCGATGCGGATAAAATGCAGCGTGTTTTTGACAATCTTCTGCGCAATGCCGTGCTTTACAGTTATGAGGGCACGGAGATTGAGATCGAAGTAGTCAGGCAGGACGAGCATGTTATGATTCGGTTTGCCAATCAGGGCAGTACGATTCCGCGGGAAAAACTGGAGCGAATATTCGATCAGTTTTACAGACTGGACGCCGCACGGAGTACTGCCACCGGAGGCGCCGGACTCGGACTTGCCATTGCCAAGGAGATTGTGGAAGCCCACGGAGGAGTCATTACCGCTGCCAGCGAGAACGAGAGGAGCGTATTTACGGTTACGATTCCGGTGATGTAAAGTTAAAGAAATTATAAGATTTTCGACAGGAAGATTTAAGAAAGATGTCAGAATAAAATGAGAAACGGCCCTCCCGCGGTTGATACAATGATTGCATCAAGGCAGGAGGGCGGACATGCATAAGAATATTTCACGATCAAATAAGAGAGGCGGACAGAGCAGAAAAAGGAGAAGAAAGAACAGGATACAGCTGTGCCTGAATTTGTTTATGCTGGTCTGCATCGGAGTTATCATATTCTGTATCGGCATACTTAAGAATAGGGAAAGCACAACTGATGGTGATTTCAGAAGCTATGTAAGAAAGATAGAATATATAGCAGATGAATCTAAGAGCGGCGGCAATGCACAGGGAGAGTCTGACGGTGCATTAGGGCATTTTGACAGTAAGCCGGATAATTTCGATGATGAACAGGAGAACTTTGACGAGACATCGGAAGGTTCTGATAATGGCTGGCAGCTGACGCTGGTCAATAAATGGAATCCCCTGCCGGAAGGTATGGAGACGGAAATTGTGGAGCTGTCGAACGGAGAGCGTGTGGACAGGCGGATCTACCCGTATCTGCAGAAGATGTTTGACGATGCCAGAGCGGAGGGAATCTATCCGATTGTCCGATCAGGTTATCGGACAAGACAGGAACAGGAAGAGATATATGATGACAGAATGCGGGACTATCAGGCGGACGGTTTGTCGGAGGAGGAAGCTAAGACAGAGACAGAACTGTGGGTAGCCGTTCCCGGTACGAGCGAGCATGAGCTCGGCCTTGCGGTTGATATCAATGCGGACAGGATACACTCCGAGGGAGCGGAAGTATATGCATGGTTAAAAGACCATGCACATTTGTACGGATTTATCAATCGCTATCCGTCTGACAAGACAGATATTACGGGCGTGGCGAACGAGCCGTGGCATTACCGCTATGTGGGAAATGAGGCAGCTTCTGAAATATACAAAAGTGGGATTTGCTTGGAGGAGTATCTTGGGAAGGTCGGGAGATAGCGCTGAGGAATGCTCTTGATCTATGAAATGGTACATGGGAAATTAATAAGAGATTCGAATATTGCGGGAGTATGTGGGAAACTGATATAATATAAATAGTATAGATTATGTAATGTCAGAGTAACGTATGTGAAATGTGTGAGATTTATATTTAAAGGATGGAGGTTGAATCTATGATGTACCCATATGTAACACTAAATGATGATACAGAGATTACTCATTCGGAGATGCTGCAGGATGGAAGGGTTAAAGTATATATAGAAACCCCTGACTTAAAAGATGGTTTTCATAATGCTACATGCTATTTACCGGAGTACACATGGGAAGATGTGAACGGGTATTCGGACGCAGAGATGGATTACTTTAAGGAATTTGTTCGTAATAATGCGCACTTAATGATAGAATTTTCTAAAGAAGGAGGTATTCTGAATGCCTCAAATTTTTAGGATTGGTTCATATATAGTTTACTTTTGGTCAAATGAAAACAGTCCACTTGAGCCTGTACATGTACACATTACAGAAGGAAAAGCAACTGCAAATGCAACGAAAGTTTGGATAACGAGTTCGGGAAAGGCTTTGCTTTGTAACAATAATTCTCGGATTCCGCAAAGGACATTAAACAATTTGATAAGATACATTGAAGCAAACAGTAATATGATTATCAACAAGTGGTATGCACAGTTTGGGGAAATCAGATATTATTGCTGATTGCCGCGAGATGATGCAACTTTGATACACATCTGATGCAATTTTGATGCAGACGTATTTTATAATAACGAGCAAAGGTCCGCTGAAATCGGACATAGAGCGCTGCAGGCGCGGGTTTGCGAGTTCAGATGATAAAATATATAAGAGCAGGGGATGTGCATCATGAGGGAAAAAAAGAGTAGCGGAAGGAAGATTACGGGTAAGACTGCTGTTGTATCGGCAGTTTTTATTTTATCGGCTATGACAACGATGAGTTTGTCAGGATGTCAGAATGCAGCGAAGAAAAAAACGGAAGTATCGGCTAAAAGTATCCAGACAGAGGCGGGTACAGAATCAGCTGCTGTGGAACAATTAAGTGCAGAGCAGACAAATAAGGGGCAATTAGGCGCAGAATTACCCGGCACAGATGATAGCAGATCAATGGAGACAGATCAGCAGACACAGTCAATGGAAAATGATATACAAGCGCAGTCGGAACAAAGCAGTGTGCAGTCACCGCAGGACAATAACGAAAATATGGGCAGGGATGAAAAAGCAAAGAAGAAGGAGCCTCCGAAAGGCTGGGAACTTACGCTTGCTTCCGAGGACTGGGGACTTTCTTTCGGAGAACCGGGCACGCAGCCCGGGGGCAACGCTGCCGCACAGGATCTGGCATGGTATGACGCCTATTATGTCGGTGCCGACAGTGAGAAGGTGATCTACCTTACTTTTGACTGCGGATATGAGAACGGCAATACGGAACCGATTCTGGATGCGCTGAAGAAGCACGACGTGAAAGCCACCTTTTTCGTGGTAGGACATTTCCTGGAGACTGCGCCCGAGATGGCAAAGCGCATGGTAGCGGAAGGACATGCTGTAGGCAACCACACTTACCATCATCTCGACATGCCGACGATATCCGATGAAGAGACATTCCGGAAAGAACTGGACGATGTGGCGGATATGTTTCAGGAAATCACAGGAGCGAAACTTTCATCCTACTATCGTCCACCGCAGGGGAAGTGCAATGCGGATAATCTGAAAATGGCGTACGAACTGGGGTATAAAACCATTTTTTGGAGTCTGGCTTATGTGGACTGGGATCAGGATAAACAGCCAAGTCATGAGGAGGCGTTTGATAAGCTCACGACGCGGGTACATCCGGGCGCTGTCGTACTTTTACATAACACATCCTCTACCAACGGGGAGATTTTGGACGAGCTTTTGACCAAATGGGAGGAAATGGGATATACGTTCAAGCCATTGTCGGAATTGACAGAAGAATAAGAGATTAAAAGGTTGTGTTGTCAAAATAGTAAACGGCATTATAATATGTTACAATAGCTATTGAGTTTGAGTAAAAATAAACGGAGTAGACAACATGCACAGGATAGGAATCATTTCAGACACACACGGATTGCTTCGCCCGGAAGTGGAGGAAACATTGCAGGGCTGTGAGGCGATTCTGCACGGCGGAGACATCAACAAGCCGGAAATTTTGGACAAACTGAACAGGATCGCGCCGACTTATGTCGTGCGGGGGAACAATGATAAAGAATGGGCGAAGGAGCTGCCGGAGACGCTCTCGGTCAGTCTGTGCGGAATCGGTTTTTTTATGGTACACAATAAAAAGTATATTCCGAAAAATGAAGAAGACCTAAAGGATGTCGATATTATTGTCTACGGTCATTCCCATAAATATGAAGAGAAGCAGGAGGGCGGACGGCTTCTGCTTAATCCGGGGAGCTGCGGACCGAGACGGTTTACACAGCCTATCACTTTTGCGGTGATGGCAGTCGGAGACGATGGTGCATATAAGGTAGAGAAGGTCGAAATAGCGCATCCGGCCGCTGCGGCGAAGGCAGACAGAGCGGATGAAGAGAAAGTTACATTGGAACAGGAAATCGCCGCGATTGACATGAAGAGGGTCGTCAAAGCGGTCATGCGCGATACGAACAGGAGACGATCCGTCGGAGAGATTGCGGTAAAGAACGGAATCAGCGAGGAACTGACAGAGCAGATCTGCCGGCTTTATCTCACCCATCCCGGCGTGAGTGCGGACGGTATTATAGATAAAATGGGGTTGCCGAAAAATCGGTGACCCTGTTTGTCTTTTTTCATATCTGTTTCTTTATAGAAAAAGTAAGCGAAATAAGATAAATATATCTACAAAAATATAATGCAACAAACTGCTCTCGTATGTTATACTAAGGTAATCAAACAGATTCGGGTATCTGGAAATGACAGGATACACCGGTCTGACGTATACACTAGGGGAAACAGGAAAGGAGCAGGGGTTATGAACAGAAGTGAAGCAATTCTGAAGCTGTGCGAAGAGAAGCAGATCCGCATGATCGATTTTAAAATGACGGATATCGACGGGCGGTGGCGTCACATCACCATTCCGGTGGAGCGGTTTGGTGAGGATACGTTTACTTACGGGATCGGATTCGACGGCTCCAACTACGGGTATGCACCTATCGAGAAGAGTGATATGGTATTTCTGCCGGACCCGGATACCGCGTATGTGGATCCGTTTGCGACAGTGCCGACACTGACGATGTGCGGCAATGTGTGCACGATTGGTGAGGGGGAGAACAAACCTTTTGACCAGTATCCGAAGAATGTGAGTCTGCGGGCGATAGAGTACATGAAAGACAGCGGTATCGCGGATCAGATGATTATCGGACCGGAGTTCGAGTTCTATCTGCTTGACAGTGCCCGTTATGAGGTTTCGCCGGAGCGCTGCGGTTATCGGATCGATACCAGACAGGCGGACTGGAACTGTACGATGGACCCGTACAATCCGGGCAATAACGGTTATGAAGTGCCTTACAAGGGCGGTTATCACGTAGCGGCGCCGCAGGACGTGGGGTATGACTTAAGAAGCCGTATGTGCATGATGATGGAAGACTGGGGAATCCGTGTGAAATATCATCATCATGAGGTAGGCGGTCCCGGACAGATGGAGATCGAGGTAGAGCTGGCGGATATGCCTGCCATGGCGGATAATACCATGATTGTCAAATATATTATTAAGAATCTGGCGGCGAGTGTAGGCAAGACGGCCACATTTATGCCTAAGCCGATCTATCAGGAAGCGGGCAGCGGTCTGCATGTACATATGCTGCTGTTAAAGGATGGACAGCCTTTATTCTATGATGCGGACGGTTATTCGGGGCTGAGCCGTACGGCACACTATTTTATCGGCGGACTGTTAAAGCATATCGCGTCTTTATGCGCATTTACCAATCCGTCTACCAACTCGTTCAAGCGTCTTGTGCCGGGGTTCGAGGCGCCGGTTACGGTCGGTTACGCGACTTCCAACCGCAGTGCGGTAATCCGGATTCCTGCTTATGCCAAGTCTCCGACGGCGAAGCGGTTTGAGCTGCGCAATCCCGATGCTACGGCGAATCCGTATTATGCTTATGCAGCGATACTGATGGCAGGTCTGGACGGCATCGAGAATCAGATTGATCCGGAAGCCAACGGATGGGGACCTTATGACTTCAATCTCTATACGTTGTCTGAGGAGGAGCAGAAGAAGATCAAAGGATTGCCGAAAACTCTGGGAGAGGCGCTCGACGCATTAGAGCAGGATCATGAGTATCTGACCAAGGGCGGCGTGTTCCCGCAGAGGCTGATTGATATCTGGGTAGCGCGCAAACGTGCGGAGCTTAAGAAGATGGAGCAGATTCCGAATCCGGCCGAATTTAAAATGTACTACGATTTATAACAAGACATGAAGTTATACTAAGACACCAAAGTACGGTGTCTAAGTATAACTAAGTCATGTCTGGGAGAATGCCTAAAACACAGGCATTCTCCGCACTAATTTGAAATTCCGTAGAGCGGAATCATGGGGTAGGATGAAGAGAGTAAGATAAGTAATGCAGGGTCATGATTTAACAGAAGGAAATATTATGGAGAAGCTGCTGAAGTTTGCATTTCCTATTATGGTAGGGAACATGCTTCAGCAGCTATACAATATTGCGGATACATTGATCGTGGGACGGTATCTGGGGGAAAATGCACTGGCTGCGGTGGGATCGTCTTATGCCCTGATGGTGTTTATTACATCGATTCTGATCGGGTTGTGCATGGGCAGCAGTGCTTTCTTCTCCATGCAGTTCGGGGCAAAAGACAGGGATAGGTTGGAAAAGGGTATTTTCACGGCGTTTATTGCGATCGGCAGTGTGACGCTTGTACTGAATATTGTTGTTTATGCAGCGATGGAGGGGATACTCGTATTCTTACGCGTACCGGATGTGGTGGCACCGCTTATGCGGGAATATCT
>CAMWMS010000151.1 GCA_947175435.1 uncultured Lachnospiraceae bacterium
CATCTTCACTACCAGAATCGCGAACACGCCGCCCACCACGCCGATCCACCAGGGTGCAGATACCGGGAGATTCAACGCCAGCAGCAGCCCTGTCACTACCGCCGAATAATCCCCGATCGTTACTTTCTTCTTACATATTTTCTCAAATATAAACTCTGTCAGCACTGTGGTTGCCACAGTCAGAACAATTGTTATCAATGCGTCTAATCCGAAATTATAGATACCGAAACCTGCCGCCGGAAGAAGGGCGATCACTACGGCAAGCATGATATTGCCCGTTGTCGTTTTGGATCTGACATGCGGATTAGAAGATACCTTCATTAAATCACTCATATCTTTGTATGTGCTCCTTTCTCCCTACTTTTTCTTCTTCGCAAGCTGTATCTTACGCATGGACTTGATAGACTGCGTCAGCGGTCTCTTCGCCGGACAGACGAAACTGCAGCACCCACACTCCACACATTCCATTCCCTCAAGCGCTAGGAATTCCTCTTCCGCGTAATTCTGCGCATAGACAGCTAATTTGTTCGGCACTAACCGGCTGGGACAGGCTTCCACGCAACGTCCGCATTTAATACATGCACTTGGCTCCATGCGTGACACATCGTCCTGCGTCAGGCACAGAAGCGCCGATGCCGTCTTTGTCGTAGGCACATCCAGATTAAAAATACCGAATCCCATCATCGGTCCGCCGGAGACGATCTTCACCGGCTCTGTCTTAAAGCCTCCGGCTTCCTCGATCAGCTCATGATAATTCGTGCCGATCCGCACAATAAAATTGCGTGGGTCTGCCACCGCATCACCAGTCACGGTAACAATACGGTTCATCAAAGGTTTGCCTTCATACACGGCATGGTATATCGCCACAATGGTATCCACATTATTGACTACACAGCCTGCATCCGCCGGAAGCATGGATGAATTAATAGCACGTCCCGTCGTCGCAAATATGATCTGCCGCTCGGCTCCCTGCGGATACTTGGTCTTTAATGCCTTCACGCTGATACGAGATTCATCCTTCGTCAGATTCTTTAATATTCCGATACAATCCGGCTTATTGTCCTCCACCGCCAGTATTCCTCTTGCATTCGGGAACAATTGCAACGAAACCTTCAAGCCCTTAATCAATTTCTCCGGTTCCTCTATCATTCTTCTATAATCAGATGTAAGATATGGTTCACACTCCGCACAGTTGGCAATTACATAGTCGATCTTCTCAGGCTCTTTAGGTGACAGCTTGATGAAAGTCGGGAACCCCGCTCCTCCCATGCCGACTATACCGGCCTCCTTTATGCATTCGATGATCTCTTCTCTTGTCATCTCCTCAAGCGGCTTGACTTCCGGATATTCCACTTCATCATACAATCCGTCATTCTCAACGATAATACTCATCACGCTATCGCCGGTAACCACCCGCCTCGGTTCAATGGATTTCACCGTACCGGACACCGTCGCGTAGATCGGTGCAGACACGAAACCACCCGCCTCGGCAATTTTCTGTCCCGTTAAGACATGATCGCCCTTCTCCACGATCGGCTTCGCCGGCGCCCCGATATGCTGCGATAAAGGATACACCAGATCACCCTTCGGCAGCACTGCTTTGATAGGCTTATCCTTTGACAATTCTTTGCCGTCATAGGGATGTATGCCGCCCTGAAATGTTAATTTCGCCATTCTTCGCCCCTCTTTCCTTATGGTATCGTTCAATTCCCATATCCGTCAGCCATCGGTTACTATCTCACACCGGTCAGCACTGTATACAGGAATAATTCTCTTCTGACACAACCTACTTATAAATATACTATTTTTCGACGAAAAAAACTACTGCTATTTCAAAAAATATGTTAGTATATACCTAAGTTATTTGCAGTAGGAGAACATTATGCGGACAATTAATCAAACCTTAGAAAACTTTACCATACAATACCCCTTAGAGCGAATCGCACCGCTTGATAAACTGCTGTTTATCGACATCGAAACGACAGGATTTACCGCCAAGAGTTCCTCGCTCTATATGATCGGTACCGCTTACAATTACGACGGCTGCTGGCATATCAAGCAGTGGTTTGCGAAAAATTATGATGAAGAACGGGCGCTTCTTACAGATTTCTTTTCTTTTGCCGCAGATTACACACATTTGATTCATTTTAACGGTAATAATTTTGATCTGCCCTATCTTCTGCATAAATGTGAAATACAGCAGTTGTCATATAATTTTGACAATTTTGAAGGTATCGATCTCTATAAAAGAATCTCACCCTACAAATTCTTCCTGCATACACCCAACTGTAAGCAAAAAACACTGGAGGAACTGATGGGCATCGACCGGGAAGATGTTTACAACGGCGGTGAATTAATCGGGTTGTATCATGAATATGTAAAAAACCCTTCGGAAGAAATATATCAAATTCTCCTGCTCCATAACAGTGATGATATGAAGGGCATGCTGCAGATTCTGCCGCTGCTCGCTTTCTACGATCTTTTTAACATTCCGGTCAAGGCAAAGAAAGTACAGTCCAACCGTTATGTCGATTATCACGGACACGACAAGCAGGAACTCCTTATGAAACTGGAACTTCCCACACCACTTCCGTTTACGATCTCAAATCTGTCAAACGGCTGCTATTTCAGTGGAGAGCTGTCAGAAGGTATCTTGAAGGTGCCGGTCTATGAAGAAGAAATGAAGTATTTCTATTCTAATTATAAAGACTATTATTATCTTCCCGAAGAGGATGTAGCGCTGCATAAGTCTGTTGCTTCCTTCGTGGATAAAGAACATCGCGTGCAGGCCAGTGCCGCCAACTGCTATACGCGCAAATTCTCCACTTATCTGCCGCAATGGGATATCTTCACGGAGCCTTTTTTCAAACGGGATTATAAGAGCAAAGATCTTTTCTTTGAATTGACTGATGAAATGAAAACAGACAGGGAACTGTTCTCCCGTTATGCGCAGTATCTACTCAGGAGGATGGCAAAGACCTATTAATAAATCGAGAGAAGCATGTACGCTTCTCTCGATTGCGAGATTTGCTTCGCAAACTCGAAAAATAAGGGACACTTCAATGGAAGCGTCCCTTTAAATTTCTTACATCGGTTTCTGATAGAAGAAAGAATTCTTTCTGTCGAAGCCGACATCCTTATGATTAATAATCTGCTCGGTGCTGCCGATAAACAGATATCCTCCCGGCTTAAGACTCTTCTGGAACTTACGGAATACTTCATCCTTAGCTTCCTCCGTAAAGTAAATTAACACGTTACGGCAAACAATCAGATGATAGTCAGTCGGATATGTATCTTTTAACAGATTATGTTCTTTAAACTCTACTCTGGACTTCACCTCATCGGAAATCTGATAAGACGGTCCGATCTTCGTGAAGAACTTCTTCTTCAAATCAGCCGGAACACCTATCACGCTCTTCTCAGAGTATAATCCAGCCTTAGCCTTCGCAATAACCTGCTTATCTAAGTCCGTTGCATAAATCTTGATCTGATTCATCGGCAGATGCTTGGATAATGCCATTACGAGAGAATAAGGCTCATCACCCGTAGAGCATGCTGCACTCCAAATCTTAAGATTATTCCCGTAGCGCTTGATCAGATCGGGGAATATATCCTGATCCAACAGTTTCCATTGATCCACGTTACGATAAAATTCAGACACATTGATCGTCAGATAGTTTACGAACTCATCAAACATATTGCGGTCTGCTTTCAGAGACGCTATATATTTGTCATAACCGACAATCTTGTTTTTTGCAATCAGCGTATCGATTCGACGTTTCATCTGCTTCTCTTTATAAGCATTCAAATCAATTTTCGTCAAATCAAAGACTGCTTTTTTGAAATACTCATAATCGTATGCCATAATCCCCACCGCCTATTAATGATATTATAGTTTATACTATGCCTCTGTCTCTTCATCGGCATTTTCACCGGAAATCACTGCGTCAATATCTACGGAAACAACATCTGCGTTATCATCCTCAGCTTTATTCTCATCAGGTTCAGGTGCAAGCATTGCCTTGATGCTTAAGCTGATCTTCTTATCTTCCTCATTGAAATCAACGACTTTCGCTGTTACCTCTTCTCCTGTCTTTAACACATCGGAAGGTTTCTCAATGTGTTCCTTGGAGATCTGAGATACATGCAGCAGTGCGTCGATACCGGCTTCCAATTCAATAAATGCACCAAAATCCGTCATACGTGCAACCTTACCGGTTACCACATTACCTACCGCATATTTATCAGCGGCTCCTTTCCACGGATTCTGATCTTCAAACTTAAGGCTGAGCGCGATCTTCGTGCCGGAGATTTCCTTAATCAGCACTTTCACAACATCGCCGACTTTAAATACTTTCTTCGGATTCTCCACTCTGCCCCATGACATCTCGGAGATATGAAGCAGTCCGTCACATCCGCCCAGATCAATAAATGCGCCGAAGTCTGTCACGTTCTTCACTGTGCCTTCCACGGTATCGCCCGCCTTGATCGTCTCGAAAAGCTTCTTCTGCAGTTCGGCCTTCTCAGCCATGATCAACTGCTTTCTGTCACCGATATATCTTCTTCTCTTCGGATTATACTCACTGATTACAAACTCGATTTCCTGTCCTGCATATTTTGTCAGGTCTTTCTCGTAAGTATCGGATACAAGGCTTGCCGGAATAAAGATTCTTACTTCCTCCACGACAACGCTTAAGCCTCCGTCAAGCACCTGTGTTACCTTCGCCTTTAATATTTCATTATTATTATATGCTTCTTCAATCCGCTTATTGCCTCTGTCTGCGGCAAGACGCTTATAGGTAAGAAGAACTTGTCCCTCACCGTCATTTACCTTGAGCACCTTAACTTCCATGGTATCTCCTGGCTTAGCAATGGTTGTCAAATCAACATTAGGTTCGTTTGTATATTCGTTTCTGGTGAGAACACCATCTGATTTATATCCGATGTTGAGTATGATCTCTTCCGGCTTTACATCAATAACGGTACCTTCAACAACCTCTCCTGTGTGTATTGTCTTTAATGATTCTTCTAACATTTGTTCAAAAGTTAATTCTGACATAATTTTGAACCTCCTCGATAATATTGTTTGGGGTGGACGCCCCTGCTGTAATACCCACCAGTCGGACAGATTTAGGTAAATCCAAATGCAAGTCGTCAAGTGTCTGTATAAAATACGTGTTTGGACACTCCTGCATACAGATCTCATATAGCTTCCGTGTATTAGAACTATGTTTACCACCTATTACTATCATAACGTCGACTTTAGCGGCTATCTCTCGAGCCTCTGTCTGTCGCACTTCCGTAGCGTTACATATAGTATTCACAACACTAACATTGTACCCTTTTTCCATGAAAATTTCAACCATATCTTGAAATTTATTGTAGTTAAATGTCGTCTGGGAAACAATACAGATTTCCTCGCCCTGCCCGCAGATAAAATTTTGTGCCTCTTCAAGCGACTCAATGACTGTTGCCGGTTCCTTCGACCAGCTCATGATTCCCTCTACTTCCGGATGTCCGGCATTGCCGATAATCACGATTTTTTTGCCGGCTCTGCTCTCTGTCTCTACAATATTATGAATACGTTTCACAAAAGGACATGTGGCATCTACGCACTCCAGTCCGTGCTCTTCTATCATCTCACAGACCCTTTGTGGCACACCGTGGGCACGTATCACTACGGTTCCTGTCGTAATTCCTGCAAGTTGTTCTTCCGACTCAATCACATGCACTCCTTTTTGCTCTAAATCTTTCACCACTTCTTCATTGTGGATGATGGGACCGTATGTATAAATCGGTTCTCCTGTATCGACCTGTTCATATACCTGCTCAACTGCTCTCTTAACCCCGAAGCAGAATCCCGCATGCTCTGCCAAAATCACTTCCATAATTGTTTGTTATCCTTCACTTTTTATTATTCAAACTAAACCATCGCAATGACCGCCTCCACCACTTCATCAATGGTCATATATGATGAATCTATCAGCGTAGCATCCTCTGCCTGCCTGAGCGGAGAAAGCTCTCTGGTCATGTCCTGATGATCCCGCTCTATAATATCCTTCTCAATCGTATCCAGATCACTGGCAATCCCTTTATCCGTCAATTCTTTATAACGTCTTTCGGCCCGCACCCTGCTGTCGGCTGTCAGATACACTTTCACCTGAGCATGGGGCAGCACGCATGTGCCGATATCCCTGCCGTCCATCACTACATCCTTGCTGGCTGCCAGTTTATGTTGCAGCTCCACCATTTTTTTGCGAACATTGGGGTTAGGGCTGCTGACAGATGCCATATTCCCCACTTCCTCCGTTCTGATCAGGCCGTTCACATTCTCACCATTTAAATATACGATCTGCTCCCCGTTCTCATATCCGATGGATATGTCTGCCTCCGCACACTTCTCATTGATCCCGCCCGTATCTGAAGGCGCTATATGTTCTCTGAGCAGATACAATGCCATAGCTCGATACATAGCGCCCGTATCTACATATATGTATCCCAGCTTCTTCGCGATTTTCTTCGCAATCGTACTCTTGCCTGCACCAGCAGGTCCGTCAATGGCAATATTAACGCTCATACCTTGTTCCTCGTCTTTCTTTGTTCTATGTATTCCGCTTCTCTCCATAATGCTGCGGTCATTATTCTTTCTTCTCTCATCAATATCTCATTCGTCTGTCCGGCCTTCGCCAGTGTCCGGTATACTGCTCCCAGCCAGATGTCCTGTGGACCATGCGATCTGCAGATTAAATCCGCCGGTGACCGCATCCAAATCCAGCAGTTCTCCCGCAATATACAATCCTTTCACCAGCTTGGATTCCATCGTGGACGGATTCACCTCTTTTACTTTGATACCGCCTTGTGTGATGATTGCTTCCGTATAATCCCGAAGCCCGCTCACATGCAGCCTAAGACCTTTTGTGACCGCTGTAAGCCGATCCCGCTCCTGTCTTGTGATCTCATGTATTTTCTTCTCCCCTCCGATCCCCGACAAGTCAATCATGACCGGTGTCAGCTTGGAAGGATACAGGCTTCCTATCACATTCTTCAACTGTTTGTTCGGATTCTGTTCAAATTCACGCAAAATTCTTTTATCTAACTGTTCCGCCGTAAGCGCCGGTTTCAAGTCAATCGTGACCGTAACAGCATCCTTATCCTTACATTTATTATAATAACTGCTGGCAGACAGGACAAGCGGCCCGCTGATTCCGAAATGAGTAAACAGCATCTCTCCGAATCCTTGCCAGTCCTTCTTATTACCGCATTC
>CAMWMS010000152.1 GCA_947175435.1 uncultured Lachnospiraceae bacterium
CGTCCGGACAGAATGATCTGTGAGTGATATCCCAGATCTTCCGCCTTATAAGTCAGATAATAGGGGTCTACACCAATGCAGTGTCCGCCCACGAGTCCCGGCATAAATTTCAGGAAGTTCCACTTCGTCCCGGCAGCATCCAACACCGCTCGCGTGTCGATATCCATCTTATGAAAAATCATAGAGAGCTCATTCATGAACGCAATATTAATATCCCTCTGGCTGTTCTCGATGACCTTTGCAGCCTCCGCCACCTTGATGGACTCTGCACGGTACACACCCACCTCTACCACCAACTCATATATCTTAGCAACGATATCCAGCGTCTCCTCGTCCATGCCGGACACGATCTTCGTGATAGTCTCTAATCTATGGACTTTATCGCCGGGATTGATACGTTCAGGCGAATAACCAATCTTGAAATCCACGCCACACTTTAAACCCGATTCTTTCTCCAGAATCGGCACACAGACCTCCTCCGTAACACCCGGATACACGGTAGATTCAAATACCACGATCGATCCTTTCGCCAGATTCTGTCCCAGAATACGGCTGGCTCCCTCCACCGGCGTTAAATCCGGCGTATGGTCATCATTCACCGGCGTGGGAACGGCTACGATATGAAACTTCGCTTCCCGCAGCTTCGCAGGATCAGCGGTAAAGTCTACCTTAGTGTTTCTGATTACCTCGTCCCCCACCTCGTTGGTCGGATCAATGCCGCTCTTATACAGTTCGATCTTCTTCTCGTTCAGATCAAATCCCACCACATTAATCTTCCTGGCAAAAGCAACGGCAATCGGCATACCCACATAACCCAGTCCCACGAGAGATAATTTTTCCTCTCCTTTTACAATCTTCTCATATAAGTCCATTTTTATCCTCCATTTTCCGTATACTTTTTGTACTGCTTTATCCGGTCCCTGTTCAGATAGTACAGACGTAAAAACGTATCGCATGTAATATTATGATCACATTACTTCTGTCCCAACAGTCGTCTTACTTCCTCCATATAGGCTCCTGTCACCAGCCTCCTGTCAAACTCCCGCTCCATCTTCTCTCTGCCCCTGCGTCCCATCTCGGCGCGCTCATCTGCAGACAAATCCAAAAATTTCCGCATGGCGCCGATCAGCTCCTCTGCATGTCCGGGCGTAAATCCGAATCCGGTGCGTCCGTCCTCGAACGCCTCAAGGCAACCGCTGATATTGGAGGCGATAACCGGCCTTCCCGTGGCCGCGCCCTCGATCAGCGCATTGGACATCCCCTCATGGAAGGAAGCCACCACAATCGCACTGGCCGCCGCCAAATACGGATGTACTTCCGTGTGGAATCCGATCTGACGCAAGATGCCTTCCTTTTCCAGCTCATCCAGCATGTCCTGATAATCCTCATCGCAGTATCCCATAATATCAAAGAAGACATTATCACTATGTAACTCCTTCGCCGCCTCAATATATTCCAGTATACCACGTTCTTTCATGACCCTGCCTACAAAAAGAAAATGCGTCTCCCCGCTGTCAGGATACGGCTCATACCGGTGTCTTTCCAGACTTACGCCCGATCCCATAACCATGCGCGTCTTCTTCGCCGTGATGCCGAGTCTCTGAAATATCCCTCTGTTCTCTTCATTCTGGAAAAAAACGCATGCGGCCCGTTTCAGCCCCGTTCGATACATGGTAACGATCACTTTCAGGAGAATCCCCGTCCTGTCAAAAGCGCCGCCCAGCCCCGTGATCGTGGCAATGTACGGAATCTTACGCCGCGCCGCCGCAAAACCGCCGTAGATATTCGGCTTGATCGTATAGGTGACCACCAGATCAGGCTTCAGCTCTCTCATCAGTCTGCCGTAAGCACGGTACAATTTCAAGTCTTCCAGCGGATTAATTCCCCTGCGGTTGATAGATGTCTTGATGATCCGGCATCCTTCCACCGCCAGCTCCTTCTCTTTCACATCATCAGGCATACTGACATAGACTTCATGCTCCGCTAACATGGCCTGCATAAATTCATTTCGGAAATCATACAGTCCGCCGGAAGAATTTGTCAAAACCAATATTCTGCCCATATTTATATTCACGCCTTTCTCTCAGCCTGTTACCGTGTGATCCAGACACGCTTTCCGGAAGCTTCCGTAGATCATGGAACGATTTCTTCCCCGTTCATATCGCGTATCGCAATTTCATTATACTTCATCATAGAGATATTTTCCAAATAATTCCCGATTTCCGCTTTATTTTCCTTTCCCTCCAGATTACGTATGACCGAAGCCGCCATATTAATGCCGCAGGCATAGGCGTGAGGATAGCCGCCGCCAAACCGGGGATTGACCTCAGAAATATAATATTCACCGCCGATCTCAAAGATATCAATATCAATCATACCGCGAAATCCACATTTTTCCACAAAACCGCGTATCAGCTCAAACAGCCTCTCATCCTTGAAGGACACTGATTTGTCCGTCTCTCCTGCGCGCATCTTGACCTTCTTCTTGACAAAGATCGAGGTACACTTACCGCTTATCATATCAATATACACATCCGCGCCGTATTCCTGTCCGTCCATGTACTCCTGTATCATCAAATCCTCATGGAGACCATACAAAACTTCGATCTCCTCACGTCCGCCGACCTTGTTGATATGCAGACTGGCGCTGCCTCTCACGGGTTTGACAAATACCGGATATGTGATCTCACCGTTTGCCGCGGCCTGATAAAAACGCGCCTTGTCGGTATAACATTTTCCCGTAGGAATCTGCATTTTGCAGAGTAACTCATACATCCTGTATTTATCGAAACATGTCTCCACCAGATCATAATCCGATATGATCGGTGTCGTACCTACTGCAAGAAATCTCTCCCGCTCCTTTGCCAGCATGCTCAGCTCCGGATCAATAAGCGAGAATACACCTGTTATTTTTTCTTTCTTACAGATATCCAAAATCACATCCAAATATCCCGGCGCAGTAATTCGCGGTACCAGATAAAAAGCATCTGCATCATATACCGCTGGAGCCAGATTACTGCAGTCCGTGGCAATGACCCTGCCCCTGCCGTCTAATTCTCTCTTAAAATACTGTACTACCTTATTCCTCGTGCCTGCACTCAAAATTAATATATTCAATCCGATACCCGTACCTTTCTCTATTCTCCCGCTTCTTCCAGTCTCTTCCGACGTATCTCGGCAAAATTGCCCTCCACCGCATTGGTATCCTCCGCCACCTCGTCTGTATGCCCAAGCACCGTCTTCACCGTCATCCACAACACTTTCACATCCATGCCGAAGGTAAGATTGTCCACATACTCCACATCCTTGGCTAGCCGCCTGTCCCAATCGATGAAATTACGTCCGCTGACCTGCGCTAACCCTGTCAGTCCCGGCCGCACACTGTGCCGAAGCCGCTCCCGTTCACTGTAATAGGGCAGATACGACACTAACAACGGTCTGGGACCTATAATACTCATATCTCCCTTCAGAATATTAAAAAGCTCCGGCAGTTCATCCAGACTTGTCCCACGCAGGAACTTCCCGAACTTCGTCAGTCTAACCGCATCTGGCAGAAGCTTTCCGTTCTCGTCCTTTTCATCCGTCATTGTGCGAAATTTACACAATGTGAAGATCTTCTCGTCCCTCCCCGGCCGCTCCTGCCGGAATAATACAGGGCTTCCCAACTTTACACGGACCAAAATACAGAGCACCAGCAAAACCGGACTGAGTACAATAATCCCGCATAATGACAAAAGAAAATCCAACCATCGCTTGATACAATTCTTATACATACGCAGTTCCTCTTTATCTCACATCACGATACAAAGCATAATAATCCGTCTCCATATTATCTGCATACTTCTCATAAAACTTCTTTGCATCATCCAGTGCCTTATTATAAATCCTGTCTCCCAGCATCTCCTGAAAAAATTCCAATACCTTTCCGGTTCCGATAATTCCGAGATCCAGATCATGCTCTTCCTTAAAAAAATGAGCAATCTCCTCACACATCAACCGCTTTTCTTCATCCTCAAAAGAATACATATATTTCTCCTATACCTGTATATTCTATTCCTTTCCAAAACACCCGCGGACCGTACGAATAATCAGATCCATATCCTCATCTGTATTCTTAATATCGCTGGGCAGGCAGAGTCCTCTATTGAATACATCCTCGCCCACGCTGCTTCCGTCCTCATTGTGAGCAATGAAATCACATTTTTCAAAAACAGGCTGCAAATGCATCGGTTTCCAGATCGGACGCGACTCGATATTCTCTTCCGCTAATGCGTCCATTATCATATCAGGTGTTACATTACACCCGTCTTTAATTGTTACACAGGACAGCCAGCAGTTCGCATCTCCCTCTGGATTTAGCGGATTCATGCTGATCTGCGGCACATCCGCGAAAGCTTCCTGATACTGTTTATAGATCGCTTTCTTCTTTGCCTTATGCTCCTCTATATGGAAAAGCTGTCCCCGACCGATTCCTGCCGTGACATTGCTCATACGATAATTATACCCAATCTGGGAATGTTGATAATGCCTTGCAGGATCCCTTGCCTGTGTGGCCAGGAAGGTAGCGCGTTTCGTTGCCTCTTCCTCCGCCGATACCAGCATACCGCCGCCGGAAGTAGTGATAATCTTATTTCCGTTAAAAGAATATATGCCGTATTTACCAAAGGTGCCCGTATGCCGTCCCTTGTAAGTACTGCTCAAAGACTCCGCCGCATCCTCGATCATCGGCACACCGTGTTCCTCGCAGATTGCCATGATCTCATCCAATTTTGCAGGAGTTCCGTACAAATGAACACAGATTACCGCTTTCGGGTGCGGATATTTCTCAAAAGCACGCTTAAGCGCCTCCGGAGACATATTCCATGTATCCGGTTCTGCATCGATAAATACCGGGGTCGCATCCTCGTACACGATCGGATTACAGGATGCCGAGAAAGTCAGATCCGATACAAACACAATATCACCCTGGCCGGCTCCGATCAGTCTAAGCGCCAGATGGATCGCCGCCGTTCCCGCACTCAGTGCCGCCGCGTGACCACACCCCGTATATGCCGCTATTTCCTGTTCAAAAGCGCTGACATTAGGACCAAGCGGCGCAACCCAGTTCGTGTCGAATGCCTCCTGTACATATTTCTGTTCTTCCCCGTGCATGGTTGGGCACGATAAGTATATTCTTTTTTTCTCCATAACAGCCTCTTTTCCTTTCCGAATTAATAACACCTCTCTATTTCTGGTTCTCCTCATCCTGACAGTGATAAGTCGGAACGATCTTCTTAATAAGCGGTCTGATATCCGAATTTTCGACCTGGCATTCATCTTTCAGCTCTTTTAGCTGCGCAAAAAATTCATGTTCATTGAGCTCAATCGGCTTTCCAATATGGATCATCTTATTCGCCGTGTTCTTCAGGCCCTCCTCATCCATGAGTAACTCTTCATACAGCTTCTCGCCCGGCCGCAGGCCCGTAAATTCAATCTGGATATCCTCCCCCACACGATAACCCGACAATTTTATGAGATTCTGCGCCAGATCCAGTATTTTCACGGGTTCCCCCATGTCCAGTACAAAAATCTCCCCGCCTCTGGCATATGCACCCGCCTGCAGGACAAGCGACACCGCCTCTGGAATCGTCATAAAATAACGGATGATATCCGGATGGGTCACGGTCACCGGTCCGCCCGCAGCAATCTGTTTACGAAACAGAGGAATAACGCTGCCGTTACTGCCTAACACATTGCCAAACCGAACCGCCACAAACTCCGTCTCATAATGCTTGTCAAAAGTTTGTATGATCATCTCACAGATTCGTTTGCTGGCTCCCATAATATTCGTCGGGTTCACCGCCTTATCGGTAGAAATCATAACGAAACGCTTCACCCCGCTCATGGCGGCGGCCTGTGCGGTCTTGAAGGTTCCGAACACGTTATTCTTAATCGCCTCGGTAGGGCTGTCCTCCATAAGCGGTACATGCTTGTGCGCAGCCGCATGATATACAATATCAGGCCGATATTCCGAGAATATATAGTTCATACGGTTTGTATTCCGCACGGATGCAATCAGCACTACCAGATCCAGCTCCGGATATTTCGCCCTCAGCTCCTGCTGCACATCATACACCGTATTCTCATAAATATCTACAATAATAAGCCTCTTAGGCCTGTGCGACGCAATCTGCCGGCACAGCTCGCTGCCGATGGAGCCGCCTCCTCCGGTGACAAGCACCGACTTGCCCTGCACATAGCCGAGAATGGAATCCAGATCTACGCTGATCGGCTCTCTGCCCAGCAGATCTTCCACCTCTACGTCCCGCAGTTTACTGACGTTAACCTCTCCGTTCACCAACTGGTACATGCCCGGCAGGGACCGCAGCTTACAGTTTGTATCCTTACAGATCTCAAGAATACTTTTAATCTCCGCCCTGGTGGCCGATGGCATCGCCACGATAATCTCGTCCACCTCATAGATATCGGCACATTCCACGATCTTGTCACGACCGCCCACGACCTTGATGCCCTGAATATATCTTCCCCATTTTCCCTTGTCATCATCAATAATACATTTGATGACCATAGTGGAAAAGTTACTGTTGACGATCTCCTTAATAATCAGGTTCGCCGCTTCTCCCGCTCCGATCACCATAACGGCAATCCGGTTCTTCTTATTCTGCTGTTTATGTTTCAGGCTCCGGAAGAATCGGTACGAGAAACGGCTGCTGAATATACATGTGATCAGCAGGAACAGATAAAGGAAATAATAACTTCTGGGCACCGCACTGGACGTAGTCTTAAAAAATTGCAGGCACACACTGTTTACAATCGTAGACAGAACACAAGAAACCACAATATTCTGTAATTCCGACTCACCCGCAAAAGCCCATAGACTGCTGTACAGACGGAAAACGTAAAAAATCACAAGCGTCACCACGATATTTAACGGCATCACATGTTCAATCGGACTCAGGAAATGCTCCGGTATCGCGTCCACGCGGAATTCATAACGCATCACGATCGCCAGATAACTCGCCAGAATCACACTGATCACATCATATATGATCAGGCAGGTTCTCCTATAAAACAGCTTTACATTAAAGGGTTTTCTCTTTTTGTTCATAGTTTCATCCTACACCGCTTTCTTTCTGTCGATCAAGAGCGGTGCCATTGTCAACAGTAAACAATATGCAATCGAACTGCAGGGATGGAATATCCATTCCGTCAGCCCCGCAACCGCAAAAAGAATCAGCAGGGCAAGCGGCAG
>CAMWMS010000153.1 GCA_947175435.1 uncultured Lachnospiraceae bacterium
GTCCCATACTGATCACCTTGAACGCGCACCTTCCCAGAAGTGCCGCCAGAATCCAGTTGATCAGAGAGACGATAGAAAAGCTTAAGAGAAAGAGTATAAAGTGACCTGCCGATGCGGGCGCAGGGAATCCAAACATCACAGTGCCGAGAATAAGCAGCGGAACTGCGATCTGGAAAAAGGCGACCATCATGTCACCCAGATCCTCCGCCAGATAAATGCCATAAATACTCACCGGTTTTAGCATATCAAGCGCCACGCTGCCGGTTCTGACACTGCTTTCAATACGCCTTTCCACACCCATAGTCAGCAGATTTCCCATGATGACGGATATGATGGTATAGGTGATCATATCCTCTTCCCCAACTCCTGATACAGCTCCCGTACCGCCATAGGCGGCCTTCCAGAAACACGCCATGGCAAACATGTACAGGCACTGGATTAATATAGTAGAAATGACATTGAACCGGTACGCCAGCGCAGACTGTATCCGTATCTTTATAATAAATAAATATGCTTCCATGAAACATAAACCTCCTGATTTTCCGGACAAATACCCCGCCTCATTCAACAAGACATCCATCTTGCAGCATTGCAGGCGGCTATTCCTCCTTCGCGGCAGTCACCAAATATACATGCAGACGTGTCTATCCGGCTCGATGCTCACGGACATAAAAAAATGCATTATGTCATCTCAGTATATAAATGCTTCCGATCTGACATAATGCACATAAACCCAATATCTACAGGCCCCTATATCCTGCTGTTTTCGCCGTGCTTCTAAAACTCTTCTATCAGTTTCCGCACTTCCGCTTCCTCCGGCATCACACGAAGCGCTCCTTTGCGGGTCGTGATAATGGAAGCCGCCGCATTGGCGAACGTAAGCATTTCCGCCAGACTATCTTTATTAAAATTATGTAAACCATTTTCCAACACATAATGCAGACAACATCCGCCGAAAGTATCTCCGGCTCCCGTAGTCTCGATGGTATTCTCCTGTATAAACGGTTTTACTTCCACGCGCAAATCCTTGTAATAAGCGCGGCTTCCGTCTTTCCCCATAGACAACATGATCAGCGGAATGTCATACTGCTGCCGCAGTTTTGCAATTCCGGCATCGTAATTCTCTTCTCCCGTAAACCACTGTATCTCATTATCGGAAATTTTCAGCACATCACACTGGGAAAGCCCGTAAGCAACCTGCTCCTTCGCGTCATCCAAAGATTTCCACAAAGGCTCTCTCAAGTTAGGGTCAAAAGAAATTACCGCACCCGCCTCCTTGGCCGCCGCGATCGCCTTCTTCGTGGCATTTCTCACTTCCTCATGGGTCATGGACAGCGTACCGAAATGAAAGATGTTTGTATCTTTCACCAGCTCCATCTGCACTTCATCCTCGTGTAACATCATATCTGCACCGGGATTTCTGTAGAATGAGAAATCTCTGTCCCCGTCCGGAAAAGTTTCTACAAACGCCAGCGTAGTCTTTATTTCCTCATCCATCACCAGATTAGATGTGTCTATTCCCACTTCATCCAATGTCTTCTTAAGGCGATTCCCGAAAATATCCTGTCCCACTTTGCCGATAAAAGCAGTTTTGTGCCCTAATTTCGTCAGCATGGACAATACGTTACAGGGTGCCCCTCCGGGATTCGCCTCATAGATCGGATTCCCCTGCCCGCTTGTTCCGTTCTCCGTAAAATCAATCAACAATTCGCCTAATGCAACCACGTCATACTTTTTCATGTCCGCTGTCTCCTTTCAGCCCGGTATCCCTTAACACTATCTCAATTCATATTTCACCACATCCATATTCACTTCCCCATCGGCGAAGAAAGAGATTCCGTTCGCCGCAAGATCGGTATACATAGTCGCGGTCAGCACATACTCGCCATCGTTCACGAAGACTTCCACACTGAACTTATCCAGAATAAGCCTCATCTTAATATTTCCGTCCTTGTTCTTCACGAGACACCGACGCTGATGAATGATTGCTCTTCTGGAACCGGAAAACTTCCTGTCCACTTTGACGATTGACTCATGTGGTCGAAAGCTGATTGAAGTCCGATATGTATCATCCTGCGCAAACCTGACCGCAAATCTCTGATAGACATTCACTGCGTCCGCCGGCCGGACCGTCACTTCCATATCGACTTTTCGCCCTTCTACTCCTGCAAGTTTGATCACATCTGTAAAAGTAACATTCTCATGCCGCACTTCCTCTCCGCGCAGCTCTTCCAGTTCCCGTATCGGTTTCTGATACAGCCTGCCGTTTTGTATGAAAAGTTCTCTGGGCAGGCTCATCTGTCCAAGCCACGGCTGATCGGGCGTATGAAGATTGCAGGTATCCCAGTTCTGCATCCACCCGATCATGATTCTTCTGCCGTCCGGGGCAAGGATCGTCTGCGGTGCATAGAAATCAATGCCGTAATCGATCGCCTGATCGTGCTCTTCTGTAAAAGTATCGGTCTGATCATCATAGGAACCGATGAGGCAGAGTGTACCGTTACCGTTATGATATTCAAATCCCTGCGGAAACATATCCTGCGGACTGGTCAACACAACGCCCTTCCCGTCCAGCATAAAACAATCCGGGCACTCCCACATCTTACCGAACCGTTTGTCATTAGCCGCCAGTATCTTCTCATACTTCCACTTAACACCGTCCGGGCTGCTGAAGAGGAGTATTCTTCCGTCTCCTTCTTCCGTACAGTTTCCGACCACACAGCGGTAAGAACCATCATCTTTCTGCCACATCTTCGGATCACGGAAGTCAAATTTACTTCCGCCTTCCGGCAGATCATCCTTCGTTAGCACCGGATTCCCCGCATACTTCTCATAATCCATGCCGTCTCCTATCGCAACGCACTGTGTCTGAATATCCCGCATACTGCCATCCGGCTGTGTCTCTTTGACAACACCGGTATATAACAGCAGCTGCCTTCCGTCCGGCAGTCCCACCGCACTGCCTGAGAAACAGCCGTCTCTGTCATAATCCATATCAGGCGCTAACGCCGCCGGAAGATATCTCCAATGCAACAGATCCGTGCTGACCGCATGTCCCCAGTGCATCGGTCCCCAGTGAGAATCATAGGGGTGATACTGGTAAAATAAATGATATTCCCCTTTGTAATAAGAGAAACCATTGGGATCATTCATCCACCCCACACGCGTCGCCAAATGGAAATCCGGTCTGGCTTCCTTGTCAATCTTTCTCTCCATCGTCTCTTCATATTTTCTTGCCTCACGCAAAGTCTGGCTTATCATACTACACCTCCATGTTTCATATCATCTGAACCCACAAATCTGTCCTTTTACTTCTTCTTATTCGCAAGCCCGCGCTTTCGCGCTCTTTGCCTTATTTCATCAGATATTGCAGTAGTTATATCATAACCTAATATCGGGGCAGATACCATAACTTTCTGCCCCGATATTGATATTTTATTTACTCAGCGCTTTCTGCTCCCGAATACCGGTCATACGCGTTCTGATATACTTCCAAAAGTTTATCCATACCACACTTATTTCTCAAATGGTCAATGTATGCATTCCACTCTTCATCCGTAGGACCGCCGTTTTTGATCCACAAGCCTTCCTGCTCGGCCACAGCGCTCTCGAAATTAGCTTTGTACCAGTCGATATCATCCAGCTCTCTTCCCGTGAACACGCAGTCTACCGGATAGACAGTGGTATCATCAACATAAGGCATCCAGAAATCATACAAATCGGTCAGACGCTCGATGGCACGATCCTCCATTTTAAAAGTAGTCAGATAGTAATCGCTGAGGATCAGCTTCGGTCCGTTCACCTCATATTCGCCCTTTAACTCGCCGGAACCTTTTCCGTACTTCTCACGACTCTCTTCATCGGATATACTCAGCCATACGCCTTCCTCATCCTGACCTGTAAAGTAAGTGCCGATGGGACCGTACTGGAGCTGCATAACGATTTCAGGGTCATACCACTTATCATAGAATTTTAACAGATTTACCGGACTCTTGCACTTCTTGGTAATATTAAGCTGTCCGCTGTTGATTCCGCCACCTGTACGGAGAGTCACATTGTGTGTGCCGTCCGGTCCGTCGAGAACCGGCAAGAATACGTAATCTGCAGCGTAATCACCCATCAGCTCTTCGATGTACCACCATGTGGAAACGCCCACATAACCCTGCGAACACTTGGAGATCAACTGTGTGTCAGACTGGCTGAACATCTCAAGATCCATCAGCCCTTCCGCATACCAGTCATGGAAGTAGGTAAGCGCATCCCGGTACTGGTCCGTCACACACATGAATTTTACTTTGCCGTCACTGGTCAGAACAAGATCATTGCAGACGTCATTCGGCCAGTTTGTGAAACCGAAGCCTGCGTAGAAAATATTCTGCCCCCAGCACCATTGGTCAAATCCCGTACTCATGGGGATCGTGCTTCCCGCTGCATTTCCGTAATACTTTGCGCTCATGTCATTATCCTTAAAAGCCTTTAACGCAGTGTGAAGTTCATCCAGCGTCGTAGGCACTTCCAGTCCCAGATCGTCCAACCACGCCTTATTGATCATGGCAAATTGTGGAACCGAGAAGATACTGTAATCTTCCGCAGCACCGATACCTGCCGTTCCCATGCGCTCTCCTGCCGGAAGTCCATAGATATATCCGTCGTCCATGGTGATGGCGCTGCGGATATCCGGATTTTCCTCCAGAATCTTACTTAAGTTAGGCATATATTCTTCCGTTATATAAGGAGTCAGGTCAATAAATGTTCCGTCATCACCGTAACGGGAAATATCATAGTTGCTGAATCCGACACCCATAAAAGCGTCCGGAAGTTCATCACCCGCGATACGGATATTCACCTGCTCACCTAAAGACTCACTCATGGTAGTCCAATCGATACTGATTCCCACATCACTCTGAAGTTGATTTAACACAACATTATCATCATAACCCGGACTGAGTGCGCCCTGTCCGCCCATAATGGCAAACTCTGTCTGAGACGTATCCGTGTTCGCAACGCCTTTCTCATGATGTCCATAGTCTTTATTACCACATGCCGTCATGGACAATGCAAGGGTTGCTACAAGCGCACAGGATATAATCTTTTTTCCATAATTGCATTCTTTCTGCTTTCTCATAATCTGATTTCCTTTCTGCGATCAACCTTTTACCGCACCTGCCATAAAGCCTTTTTCAAAATACTTCTGTACAAACGGATAAATAATCAACATCGGCAGAGCCGCTATAATAATAGATGAGAACTTGATCATCTCTGTCATCTTATTCAACTCGGCAAAACCGCCGGATATAGTGCTCGCCTGACTCGCGCTGGCGGAACTCTTGATCAGGATATTCCTTAACACAAGCGGCAGAGGCGCTTTATTCGGCGAAGGCAGATAGATCATTGATGTAAACCAGTCGTTCCAGTAAGCCACCATACTGAACACTACCATAACCGCCATAATGGAACGGCTTAACGGTACAACGATCTTAATAAATGTCGTCCACTTGGAAGCGCCGTCTATGTTCGCTGCCTCGATCATTGCCGCCGGAATACTGTTCTCGAAGAAATTTCTCACGATAATCATATTGCCGACCGCAACACCGCCCGGAAGGAACAATGCCCACATATTGTTGATCAATCCTGTCTGCTTTACAACTAAGTAGGTAGGAACCATACCACCGCCGAAGTACATCGTGATGATGAAAAAGATACTGAGGAACTTTCTGCCCGGCAGATCCTTCACGCTCAAAGGGTAGGCTGCCAGATAAAGCACAACGACGGAGAATATCGTACCGACGATCGTATACTTAAAACTATTGAGAAGACCTGTCAGAATACTGGGGTCTGCAAATACCGATTTATAGCCATCCAGTGTAAACTGGCTCGGTAAGAGGAATGTCTTACCCGCATATACATCATATGGGTTTGATACGGAAGCGACCAACACATAGTATAACGGATATGCAACAATAAACAGGATAATCGCGCAGATCACGACAAGAATAATGTCACTGCTTTTTTCTGAAAGTCCTGTCAGCTTTCCGGATTTTGTATTCTCTTTCATGTCACACCTCCTATATGAAACTCGTGTCTTCTGATATCTTACCGGCTATCTTATTCACTACAATCAGCAGGATAATATTGATCACCGTATTAAACAACCCCACCGCAGTGGAATAACTGTACTTGGCGTTTTCGATACCTTGTTGGTAAACATATACCGCAATGACATCGCTGGTCGCCTTGTTCAAATCTGTCTGCAAAAGCCATACTTTCTCGAATCCGACATTCATAAGACCGCCCGCACTCATGATCAGATTTAAAACCATGATGGACGTTAACTCCGGTATATCGATATGTATTATTCTCTGGAATAAAGATGCGCCGTCTACTTTCGCCGCCTCATAGAGAGACGTATCTATATTGGATAATGTAGCCATATAAACGATAATACCCCATCCTGCATCCTGCCAGATTCCCGAAGCGATGTAGATCGTTCGGAATGCGCCCGACTCTGTCAGAAAATCTATGGAAGTTCCCGCGATCAGGTTGATCAGACCGCCTGAAGGACTGAGGAAAATACGGATCATACCGCAGATAACCATTGTGGAGATGAAATGCGGTGCGTAAAGCACTGTCTGAGTCACACGCTTAAACTTCTGAAACCTCATCTGATTCATCATTAAAGCCAGAATGATCGGAATCGGGAATCCCCACAACAAACTATAAAAACTAAGCACCACTGTGTTTTTGATCATACGTCCGAAAGTCGGTGCACTGAAGAATCGGCTGAACCATTCAAGTCCTACCCATTCACTCCCCATAAATCCGCGGCTGGCTTTATAATCCCTGAATGCAATCTGGATACCATACATGGGTATGTACTTATATATAATAGTCAATACCACAGGAACCAGAAGCATCGCATATAATTGCCAGTTATCCAGTAATCGTTTTTTTAACGATCCGCCTCCCGACTGTGACGCCGGGTGTGCAACTGCTGCCTTACTTCTACTCATATCCTATCTCCTTTCACCTTATCATAATATTATACGTCTCCGAACATATTTTTTCGTGAAACGTTATTTTATATTGTACTCATATTATCACTTTGCACTGCCGCCGGTCAATATTTTTAGTGGATTTTGTTGTTAAAATTTATATTTTCTGTTATTTTTTACAAAATTAATTATGCAATTTTGTTATTTATTTACACATTTATTTCATGTAACGT
>CAMWMS010000154.1 GCA_947175435.1 uncultured Lachnospiraceae bacterium
ATGTGGGATGATCCAATCCTGATAAAAGATGCAGCAATGTACTCTTGCCGCTGCCCGATGGCCCCATAATGGAAATAAAATCACCCGATCGTATTTCCATGTCTGCCTTGTCCAGCGCGATAATTTTGTTTTCGCCGCTGCCGTAGATTTTTGATAACTCTTTTGCTTTGATATTCATATGCATCCTCTCCTTTTATTTGATAGAGCACTAACTGTTTCCGCATAACAACTCATATTGCTGAAACGTCATCTGCCATTCAATATAAAGAGAGTGTACTTTGCAAATCTCAAGGAATACTCAAGATTTTGTATATATTTTATGATACCGGAAATTTCCCTGCAAAATTCAAGTTCGTAAACAAATTTTTCGGAATATGCCGTATCTTAAAAACATGTCTCAAATACCGCCGTCGCCTTTGCTCCCCCATTAATACTATCATTTTCCAACGTAAGCATCCCTCCATGCTTCACGCACAACATCTGACTGGTATACAACCCCATTCCAAAATGCAACGCGTCTTCCTCCATCCTGCCAAAGGGTCTCGGGCCATCCTTAATCAGCTTTGCAGGATATCCGCACCCGTCATCCGTTACAGTCATCACAAAGAACTGCTGATTCTTCATCCCTGTTTTGAAAACTTCCTGCTCATCCGTCCTGTTTCTTTTCTCATCCATTTGACCATCAAAATTTTGCATATCTGTTCGGATTGACAACTGTATGTCGATCCTGCTCTGTGCATATCTCGCCGCATTACCGATCAAATTCTCAGCAACTGTGAGAAATAGCCCGTGATCCAATATCAAGTCCACTGCACCTGTTCTTGAAATCTTTTCGTCTTTCCCACCGCGAGTTTCTTCTGCATCCGCCCCGCATAATAGTCTGCCATAGTCTCCATGTGCCGCCGCCCTATCTTCCACACATACCTGCGTCTCCACATTCGGAGCCAACAGCCTTGCCGTCTCCTCCACCTCGTCCCGCAGTATACATAATTCCATTTCCTTCTTCTGCACCGGCATCTGTTCCAACCGCTGTATGCTGCTCATAGCCTCTACATACCGCTCCAACCGCAGCACATAAGTCTCCAGCCTCTCCAATGCATGGTCATCCGCTGTCCCCTGCCGCAGCAGCTTCACCGTACCCTTTAACACCGTAACAGGATTTCGCAGATCATGGGAAAATGCCGCATTCAGCCGCTTGCGCTCCTCCGCCTGCCGCCACAGTTCCTGATTGGTCTGCAACAGTTCCGCTCGCATCGTCTCAAAGGCGGCACAGACCTGCCCCAATTCATCTCCCGAAACCTCCGGGATCTCAAAAGCAAGATCATGCTCCCTGATGCGCTCTGTACCTATCCGGAGAACCGCGATCGGCTTCTTTAACTTACAGCGATAAAATAAAAGACTTGCAATTCCCACACATCCCATCGGAACCAAAATACAGGAAAAAAGTTCAATCCATCCTGTCACCTCCAAGATAAACATCTGCTCTCTGGTAGGGCCGTCCAGCTCTCTTACCACACCGTCCGACGAAATAGTGATGCCGCCTCTCGGATAATTCGCGGTGATCTTCGCGCAGATTATAAAAATAATACCAATCATTAACAATGCAGCAATCATACTGAGTGCTGATAACAGAAAAAAAGATTTCTTTAACCCCATATTCTTCATCCATTCCATTTGTATCCGCACCCCCAGACCGTATCAATATAGCTATGCATCGTATACCTTGCCAGCTTCGCGCGAATCTTACGAATATGCTCCATAACTGTATCACTGTTCCCGTCGCCGTCGATACCCCACACCCGCTCATAAATCCTTTCTCTGTCAAACACCTGTCCTGCATTTAAAGAAAGCAGCTCCACGATATCAAACTCTTTTCTGGACAGAAAAAGTTCTTCCCCGCAAACCTTGACCGAACGTCCTAAGTAATCAATTGCCAATTCACCAAAAAAGCGAATGTTCCCATTCTCCTGCCGCCTCTTCTCCCGCCGCAAATGCGCCGCCACTCGTGCTGCCAGCTCGTCCAGATCAAAAGGCTTCACAATATAATCATCCGCCCCTGCCTGAAATCCGATAATCTTATCCGCAGACTCCACCCTCGCTGTCAAAAAAAGAATCGGACAAGTCACATACTCCCTGATCCTCTGACATACCGTAAGCCCGTCCATCTCCGGCATATTAATGTCAAGCAGAATCAAATCCGGATTTCCCGTCGCTTTGCCAAGCGCTTCCTTTCCGCTGTAAGCCGTCAACACATCATAATACGGTTCAAAATAACTTTTCATCATATCCACAATACCCTGCTCATCATCCACGATCAATAATTTCTGCCGCATATCCGCCTCCCCATATACCTCTCAATATACCTCATATATTATACTCCTCAAATCTCAAGGAATTCTCAAAAAACCAATTGCTCTCCCTTGTCCATCCGCACATTCCATAAAACCGTCCGCTCATAACACCAAATCAACCTTCTTCTTCCATTATCCGATATATAAAACAAGTTATATCTTCCGATACTATTACCGAATATTTTTGCTTACACACAGCAATCTCAAAAAGCAATATCCCCAAAATCAAAAAAGAAAGCAGGTGCAGCGGATGCTCATGATCGCAGTCTGTGACGATGAAATGCGGGATTCTCTTCATCTTAGCAGACAAATCCAAACAATACTGACAGAAACAAATATTCCTTGCATAATAAAACAATATAACAGCGGCCGGCAGCTATTACAAGCCCCGGAAGAATTCGACATAATTTTCCTCGATATTATCATGTGCGGTATGGATGGCATGCAGATTGCCGAATTATTTCGCCGGAATTTCTCCGATAAGCTTCTGATTTTTGTTTCTTCCAGCAGACAGTATGTCTTCGACTCTTTTGCCGTGGAAGCATTTGACTATCTCGTCAAGCCCGTCAGCGACCATAAGCTTCGTACGACGCTTCAAAGGTGCATTGCCAGAATCGATCAGCACTCCGAGGACTTTATTATTGTTTCCAAAGACCGACAGACCAGAAAACTTTTTCTGAATGAAATCAGATATTTTGAAATACGCGGAAGACTCATCGAAGCCCACGGCATAAATCTCACTTTCTCATGGTATGAGCAGATCGGCGCTTTGGAAACTGCACTGTCCGGTAAAGACTTTTTCCGTTGTCACAAAAGTTATCTGATTAATTTAAAATACGTGGAGCTCTACAATAAGTCAGAAGTCACCCTTGACAACGGCGAGACAATTATGATTGCCAAGCGCAGGTATGAAGCCTTCTGCGCTGCAATCCTTGAGTATATGCGAAGAAGCGGAGGAATCACAACATCATGACACCTGAAATGTTACTATATCTTGAATCAACCCTCGCCCTGCTATGCTGCGCAGGTTATACATGGGCAATACATCGTTTCTGTACAAGTCATTTTGCCTGCATAAAACAGTGCAGAAATATTTTCCTTGTTCTACTGGCGGCAATCCCATCCATCGCAATCGGACTGCGTCAGGCTGCCATTCTCCACAGCCCTACTGTCGAGATTTCCCGTCTGCATTTGCAGGACTGGATTCTTCTGTGCTACACTACACCGCCTTCCCTGATATCACTGCCTCTGTTTTGGCAATGCCTGCTGATTTTCTGTATCCTTCGACTGTATCATGGGAAAAAGGCGCAGAAAATATTAGCTGCAACTTTCCTACTCACCACGATCACACTGTTGACAAACTTTATCGAATCCTTTTTGTGCTGCCTGATTCTGTTCATTCTGCATTATGCACATATAGATTATACCATTCTTCTTTCTTATTGGCTGGGGCATCTGGTATGCTGCATAAACTCCGCCTGCACCATAGGAGCGATAGTCCTTCTTGCAAAACGTATGACAGGATTTTTTGCTGACCGGCTGTCCCGCTGGTATGTTATGTTGTCCGTTCCACTGTTTGGTATCGTGCTTTTGTGGGATTTTATTGATTTTATCGCTGAACACGGCATATTACTGCGTGGCGGCGATCATCTGAATCTGTACTATAATGAACTTTTCAGTCAGGCCGGACTCTGTGTCTTGTCAGTCCTTTGCATGTGCGGCGCCGGTTTCTATTTATTTGGCATGGATCGGATCGATACCGAGCAGCGGCAAAAAGAACAATATCACTCACAAGTCGCCTTGTATCAAATGTTGGAAGAACAGTACCGCAGTCTGGAACGGCTTCGCCATGACATGAAAAATCATATCATCGGCCTGCAGCAGCTGATCGACAACCACGAATGGGCACAACTGTCTGGTTATCTGCATAGAATGGCCGATACCGGCGGATTTGACTACTCTGATGACATGACCGGAAAAGGTATTGTGGATGCCATACTCTACTATAAACACAATCAGGCGGCGCAGGCGCAGATTCGCTGGGAATCCGATGTGCATATTCCGAACGAATGCCCGATTGATGATTTTGACCTATGCGTAATCTTCGGCAATCTGCTGGATAACGCCCTGAATGCATGTCAAACAATGCCTCTTCAAGATACTCGCTTTATCCGGATTCAGGCTCATATGATCAAACGTTGCTTTCTACTGGAAATTGTCAACAGCACGGCCCCCACATCAAAAGCAGGGCAAACAAACAACATTTACGGTATCGGTCTAAGAAATGTGAAAGATACAACAGCAAAATATGACGGTACGCTGAATATAGATGTAAGAGAACATGTCTTTTGCGTCTCCGTCTTGCTGCCCTGTGCCCTTGCGTAGCTTAAGAAAGCAGGGCATTGATCCGATGTTATGTTCCAACTGCGTGTGAAAACTGCGTGATATGACGTGAATAATCCGAACAATAACAATCCCGCTTTGCCGTATATGACCTCAAACAGTCTATATGATACATATAGCTAATCTCCCTTTTTGGCTTTGTCGAAATAAAGTTTAGAGCAAGTACATGATACTATCGCTTCACGTCAAAGCATTTTACAAATATAAAAAATAAAAGGGAGGTACTATATGCATACCAAGACAATGGAAGGTCTTATCGGCGCACGTACTAATATGAATATGACAAATGTTCCGATGAGAGTATTTAAAGAAGCCCGCCGCAGAGGCGATACTGGCACAATGGAACGGGCTATGGGATACGTTAATGATTTCGAGACCCGGGCCTATCAGTATAAAGATACGGCCGAGGAGGGTATGAAAGAAGAGGCCAAAGAAGCCAGAGAAAAGAGAAAGCAAGAACTTGAAGAAAGAATCGAAAAAAGCCGCGAAGAACGCAAAGAATTGGAAGCACAAAGGGAACAGGAACGAATCGAAGCACAAAAGAAACCCGAGACGAATATATCACAGAATGAACAAAGCACAAATGCAACATCGACAGAAACGATCAAGGGTGAAACTATGTACGACTCTCCTAATAACACAAATTTGTCCGGTGAAACTGATCCGATCCTGCCGAAAGCAGATACGATAGAAATCAGCTCAGAAGGACTCACGATGTCAAATCATTCGTACAGTGGTAAAGTATCCGTTCTCCCCGACCATCCGGTGTTCTATTCATCTTCCGGCGCAGCCGACAGAGGCAGCGCTACGCAGAGCGGAGACGTTAAATTGGATGTCTCGGTTTAACATACAAGATAATATGTGTAATAAATTGCTGCGGCAGTTTTATTTCATCGGAGGAAGGTACCGGATGTATTTTCCTCCGTTTTATTTCAGGCAATATCTGTACAATCATGCGCATTACGATATTTCGTTAATAAAATTTATAAATCTTTCCAAAAAAGAATGACAAACCGTCACATCGATGTTATACTTTCCCTAAAGCATATATTTCTAATCACATTATCACTTTCTGTCCGTCGGACAGAAATCTTACCCGTATGGGTATCTTGACGAAATCATGCTTTTATTCCAAATCAAAATGAATAAAGCAGAAGGTTTTGTCAGGAAACAGTACCTTCTGCGAGAAGGAGGTATTTACCAATGGGTAAGAACGACATTACTCTCAAGGACTATCTGTCTGAGCCGAAACGGTACGCCGATCTGCTAAACGGCAGTATCTTTCAGGGCAGACAGATCATTGATGCGGGCGAGCTCATAGAGGCTGACACGGTACAATCTAAGTCAGACGAACAAGCCATCATGGAACGCCTCAATGACATCACCATGAAACAAACAAAGGACGGAAGCCTGTTTGCCGTCTGGACTGTGGCTAATCAGCAGTATATTGATTACAGTATGCCTGCCCGCGTAATGCTACAGGACGCCCTTTCCTATGACAGGCAATTGAAAGAGCTTAAGCGTCAAGGATATGATTTTGCAGACTCCGGAGAATTCCTGTCAAGAATCAGGCAAGATGACCACCTGCATCCGGTGATCACACTTGTCATATACTGGGGAGAAGATGAATGGCGGGGCGCAAAAAGCCTTCACGACATTCTGGACTTCGGAGCCGATCCTGTACTCGCACAGGAACTAAAACAGCTTGTACCAGAATATCCGCTTCATTTTCTAAATTTGTCAGAAGTACATAATTACAGCCACTCCAAAACAGAGTTAAGGACACTCTTCGAACTTTACGACCGCAGAAAAGACAAGTCAGCCTTCACCCAATATGTAGAAGAGCACGATGAATGCAGGCATATGGACGCAGAAACGTACTGGGCGCTGAGAATCTTGGTAAACACAACAAAACTAAAGACAATGATACCTCACTCAGAAAGGACGGAAAAGAATATGGGAAATGTATTTGATGAAATATGGGAAGATGCAAGAGAAGAAGGTCTGCATGAAGGCAAGCTTACAACTCTCTATGATCTCGTACATGACGGTCTGCTCTCCATCAAAGACGCTGCCGCAAGAGCCTCTATGACAGAGAGTGCCTTTACCACAGAGATGCAGAAAGCGGGATATTAATTTTCCGCTATATCCTATTATTCAACTAATTGAAATAAAGACACAAATTATATTGTGCGGTTCCTTTACTGTCATTAAACTGCATTACAAACCACACAATATACATTAAAAAAGATTCTGATAAATTTCAGAATCTTTTTTTATTAAGGTGACTGCCGGATTTGAACCGGCGATAACGGTGTTGCAGACCGGGGCCTTACCACTTGGCTAAGTCACCATGTATACCTCTATTATATTATATGATATAATACAAAAAAATTTGCTTCTTAAAAGCAAATGACTCCAACGGGAATCGAACCCGTGTTACCGCCGTGAAAGGGCGATGTCTTA
>CAMWMS010000155.1 GCA_947175435.1 uncultured Lachnospiraceae bacterium
TTAACCATACAGCCGAAATCTTCATTGCTTCCGAAGTGTTCATCTACCGTATGGTAATCGGAGATGTCATACTTATGGTTGGAGACTGCGCGAAAGATCGGCGTAAGATACAACACATTTACACCCAGTCCGCTGATATAATCCAGCTTCTTCGTGATGCCCGGAATATCACCCCCCGCAAAGCTCTTCGGTGCAGGTTTATCTCCCCATTTCATATTGATATAGCTCTTGTCCTTGCCCTCTGCGCCAATGCAAAATCGATCCACAAAAATCTCGTAGAACACAGCCTCCCGCATCCAATCCACTTCCTCATGGACATCCGCTTTATTGATATACGGAAGCTGAAAAAAATTAAAATATCCTAATGTAAAATCATATGTCTCGCTGAGTCCGTCCTCGGAAAAATAATACCCTTTTCCGTCCTCCCATATGCGAAATACATATGCAAGTCTCACATCTGTCAGCAAAAGCTCTGTCTCATAGTAGGCATATAGCCGGTCTTCGTAACGCCGTTCCATACACACGCTTTTCTGATTCTCATGGATCACGTATTTGCATTCGTAGATTACTTCCACCTTCTCTATACTGTCCTTTCTGTCCAGCCTGAGCCTCAGAACCAGCCTGTGTTCGTCCAGTGGGAAGCAATATTTGGAATCGGGTACATGCATAATTCCCTGTTCATTCATTGTAACTTTTATCCTCTTAACGTTACTGTTTACAATTAATCAGCCTGTCAGCCCGGATTATATGTAAACAGTAACCCTCTTTCATTTTAATCCAAGTATCTCATTGACAAAAAATGGTACTAAGTATATAAATAATCTATGAGCAAAAAATATACTATTCGCGACATTGCCAGGCAGGCCGGCGTGTCGGTAGCTACCGTATCTTATGTAATTAATAATCGTGACGACCAGAGAATCAGCGAGGAGACGAAAAAGAAGGTTCGCCAGATCATCAACTTGTATGACTATAAACCTAATTCTTCTGCAAAATCATTGGCGACCAATAAGACATACACAGCCGCGCTTTATCTGACTCATGAAGATTCCCTGTACAAACGTTCCGAACAGCTTTATGTGGCGGAAACGCTTGCTGCTGTTCTGAAACAACACGGATATCATCTGTTCCTGCAGGATGGAAACGATTTAAACCAGATCGATTACACCGATGTAATCCTCTGCTACGACACTACCGCCGATTTCTTCTGCGAGCTCGGTGATAAAAATCTGATTCCCCTGATTGCCATAGATATTCTGATCGATGCTCCTTTACCGATCTTCTTTCAGGTATGTACCGATTATCGGAAACAGAAGGAACAGGCAGACGCGCATTTCGGAATGGACAACTATGTCTACTGCTGTCTTACACCTAACAATGAGGAAGTCCGGGCTTTGATCTGCGATACCTTTCGAAGCGTATCTTTCATTGATAAAAACCATGATATTCCCACCGGCAATATTGTATACGGCCAACCCTCCATGCAAACGCTGCTTCCCTCCGATTCCTTGTATCTGCCTTGCGACGCGCATTCCAAAATGGAACAGGTCTTTTCTTGTATGGAACTTGCCATGAACCGTGTCCCCGACTGCACACACCTGTGTTTCGTATAGCGGCGCAGTGCTGTTCTTCTGACGGGAATGCAATCGGTATATAATCCGCCGGATTGCTAATTCTCGCTTTATTCGGTAAAATCTACTTTCAGTTCCTGCGTCGCCGGATCATAATTGAATGTATAAGTACCGGCTTTCTTTGCGATCATATTATAGTTTTCCGAACCATCCACATATGAGAGAGATGTCTCATCACTGATATTACTGTAGCGTACATATTCGTTTCCGACACTGGAGTTTCCGTCCACGGTGATCAGTGATGTAAGCAGGAATTCATCTCCCTCCTCCAGATCGATTGTCAGCGTGTGTATACCGTCCTTCTCCACAAGTCCGTATTGCGTATCATATTTGTCTTCCCATCCCGTGATGACAGCGCCCTTAATAAAATATGTCACTTCTGCATCCGAAAGTTCTACCGATGCCTCTCCGTTATACGTCCATTCAATGGTGTCATACGGATTGGAATTATAGTTCTCCTTGGTGTCCTCGGTATAATAACTGTTCCCCGTATCATATACATCCGCGCCGGGATAAGTCTTTAAGGTAAAAGTATAATTACCCTCTTTCACACACTTGATATTGGATTTCTGGGAGCTCTCGGACAGCCCTCCGGATACGACAAAATAATCCGTCCCGTCAAGATCCGTGTTCAACATATACCCGCCGCCACGCTGGTTGCTCCATGAGCTGTCGATAGCAAACTGAAACTCATCTCCCTCGCACAGATCGACTGTGATCGTATAGATATTTTCACCTTCCGCCTTAGTCATATAATGCTCTTCGTTAATTGTTTTGCCCCAGTTAGAAGCCGCCATCAGCGGACTTGTACCGCTTCCCAGAATGGCAAATGTCCTTGTATCCTCAATATTTTCCATAAATCCGGCAAATACGTCCGTATCCTGCGTGATCGCCTGCGTGAAATCAAATTCGTGCGCCAATGTGGGTGTCGCGAACCATCCCATAAAAATCTGATCTTCTTTCTCCGGTGTATACTCCGTGGCCGTATCGCCGCCCTGTACCGTTTCCTCAGACAATACTGTGGTGCCGTCCGTATCATAGAAAGTAACCGTATATGCCTGTTCCTCTTCCGGCGCACTCTCCTGCTCCTGCGGCTCCGTCTGCGTATCTGCCTGCACTTCCGAAGGTGTATCCGCGGAATCCACCGTTGCCGTTTTATCCTGGCACCCGGATAAGATCAATGTGCTAAGCAGCGCTGTTGCAATCCCTAAACTGATTTTTCCTTTTCTCATAGCTTTTTCCTCCCAAATTATCGTATACCGGTTCTCTTGCGTGACATGCAAAGACGTTTACGTTTCAGTAGATCACTCTGTCTTGCATGGCACACACAATTCTGTGCTTAACCAGTTAAGCAACGATGTAAAAAAATAACCGCCAGCAATATTTTTATGTTTTGCTTAACCAGTTAAGCACATTGTAATATTTAATCCTGCTTCTGTCAATTTCCGTATTGAACAAAAGCAGGATTCTCATTTTGTTTATATTTACTAAATTTGCTTCGAAAATAATTTTGCGAGATTCACTTCGCGAACTCGACCCAACGGAACAGTTTCCTTCTGCTTTAACCCCACTCAATAACCGCCGATGCCCATGTCAGTCCACCGCCGAATCCGGATAAGGCAACCTTCATCCCTGGCTTTAACAATCCTTTGCGGTTCATCTCATCCAGCAGGATCGGCACACTCGCCGCGGATATATTGCCGCAGTGATCCAGACTGATGGGAAATTTATCCTCAGACACCTTCAATCTCTTAGCAACAGACTGAATAATCCTGATATTTGCCTGATGAAGCGCAAAATAATCAATATCCTCCACATTAAGCCCTGCCGCCTCTATGGTCTTATGTAACGATGCCGGCACTGTCGTCACCGCAAACTTATACACTTCCTGTCCGTCCATATGCACATATTCTAACTCTTTAGATGTCTCCACCAGCGGATTATTGTTAGAACGGTTTCCACATGCCAACACGCCGCCCCGCGCGCCGTCCGATCCCTGGTCGTAGGCAAGCATACCCTCCCGCTCATCCGCGCGCACGATAGCCGCACCCGCACCGTCCCCGAAGAGAACACAGGTGCTTCTGTCGCCCCAGTCCATAAGTTTGGACAATGTCTCTGCACCGATAATCAACGCGGTCTTATAGGCCCCCATTTGTAAATATGCATGCGCAACGTTTAAGGCAAACATAAATCCGGAGCACGCCGCATTAATATCGAAGGCTACCGCATTCGCTGCCCCGATCGCCGCCTGCACTTCACAGGCGCAGGCCGGTGTCGCGTGATCCGCCGACACCGTACCCACGATAATCAGGTCAATTTCCTCTGCCGTCACACCGGCATTCTCCATGGCACGCAGTGCCGCCTCTGCGGACATGCCCGCCGTCGTCTCTTCTTTTACCAGATGTCGTTCTTTAATGCCGGTGCGGCTGCTGATCCACTCGTCGGAAGTATCCATAATCTTCGCCAGATCATCATTCGTCACCACTGTCTTTGGCAGGCAGCTTCCTGTCCCTATCATTCTCATTCCCATCTCGATACCTATGCCTTTCAATTAACCTGAAGCGTTTACGGGCGAAACTCATCCATGATATCTTTTACATGTTCCAATTTTGTCGCACGGTAAGCGTTTGCACCACAGAACAGAAGTCCGTCATCGGTATTTCCCTTCACCGCATTGACCAGCGCTTCCGTAATACAGTAAGGAGTCTCGGCCGGCTTACATGTGCTGACGCAAATATGACATTTGCCATGCGCGATCTGCCCCTCCTTCGCCTTTTTCATAAAAGGATTTAACAGCGCTCTTCCCGGCATACCGACCGGACTTTGCACAATCACAATATCTTCCTTCTTCGCATCAATATAACTTTGTTTATATACGTCATCCGCATCACACTCATAAGTCGTCACAAACCGGGTAGCCATCTGTACGCCAGAGGCACCCATTTCCAGATAATGCTCCATATCCTCTCTGGTGTACACGCCGCCCGCCATGATAACCGGTATGTCCGTCTCATGCTCCGCCGCCGCTTCATTGACCTTCTCGATGATTGCCTGCACCTCATCATCGTAGTGCAGCCCTTCGATGTCATCCAGCTGCTCCCTGTGGAATCCCAGATGCCCGCCCGCCAACGGTCCTTCAATAATTACCGCATCCGGCAGTCTGCTGTATTTCTTCCACCAGTAACGCATGATCACCTGCACGGACTTAACGCCGGACACAATAGGTGCCAGTTTCGTTTTCGCCGTACCCACCAGTTTCGGCAGATCCATCGGGAGACCGGCTCCCGATATGATCAGATCGATTCCTGCCTCAACAGCCGCCTTTACATACTCTTCATATTTTCTGGTCGCAACCATGATATTGACACCCAGAACACCGTTTTTGGCAATCTGCCGTGCTTTTTGTATCTCTGTCCTGATCGCGCGCAGATTTGCACCGATCGGATCAGTATCAAAATCCGATTCTCTATAACCGATCTGGGCTGTAGAGATCACGCCGATGCCGCCCTGCGCTGCCACGGCACCCGCCAGCGACGACAGGCTCACACCCACACCCATTCCGCCCTGTATCAACGGCACTTCCGCTCTCAGATCCCCTATCACAAGAGACTTTATTTTTCCCATTTATTTCCCCTTTTACTCTCTATAAATGTGCACATTCATGCGCACGCTGCCATCGCATACATTTGGTTTCCTGTCTTACGCCTCGCCAATCGCAAAAGTGAGCTCGGCCTGAGTCACCAGCTTGCCATCCACGTATGCTTTCGCCGCGCCTACACCGATGGGTCCTTTGATCTTAATGATTTCCGTCTCAAGCGTCAGCACGTCGCCGGGCACCACTTTCCCCTTAAATTTTGCATTATTAATTGCCGCAAAATAAGCCGTCTTACCTTTAAATTCCGGCTGGCTTAAGATAGCCACTGCTCCGGTCTGCGCCAATGCTTCCACGATCAGAACTCCCGGCATCACAGGCTCTTGTGGGAAATGTCCCGCAAAGAACGGCTCGTTATAAGAAACGCACTTTTTTGCCACGACTCTTTTGCCTTCTTCTAATTCCTCGATCGTATCGATCAGCATAAAAGGCTGTCTGTGAGGAATAATTTCCATAATCTCTTTCGCTGTCATAAGTGACATATTAATTCTCCTCCCGATACTTCTTCACTAACAGGCTGGCATTGTGTCCGCCGAATCCGAGGGAATTGGATAAAGCGTACTCAAATTCTTCCTCATAAGCCTCTTTACAGTAATTCAGATCACATTCCTCATCAGGCACCTGATAACCTACTGTCCGATGAATGTAACCTTCCTCCAATTCCTTGACGCAGGTCACAAACTCGACAGCGCCCGCCGCGCCCAGAAGATGACCTACCATGGACTTGGTTGAGTTGATCTTAATATCTTTCGCATGATCCCCGAACAATAATTTAATTGCCCGCGTCTCAAACAGATCATTATGATGTGTCGCCGTACCGTGGGCATTGATATATGTGACGTCTTCCTTCGCAATTCCCGCGTCCGCAATCGCATACTCCATTGCTTTAGCAGCTCCCGCGCCGTCTTCGGCCGGGGAAGTAATATGGTATGCATCGGAGCTGCAGCCGTATCCTGCCACTTCGGCATAGATCTTTGCACCCCGTGCCTTGGCATGTTCCAACTCCTCCAGTACTACCACTGCCGCACCTTCACCCATGACGAAACCGCTTCTCTCCTTATCAAAAGGAATGGAACACCTAGTAGGATCTTCGCAGGTGGATAACGCAGTCAGCGCCGAGAAACCACCGATCCCGATCGGACAGACACTGCCTTCCGTACCGCCCGCAACCATCACTTCCGCATCGCCGTACTGAATTGCCCGGAACGCCTCGCCAATGGAATTAGTACCCGTTGCACAGGCTGTCACCACGTTAATACTCTTTCCCTTTAATCCGAACTGGATCGACACATTGCCTGCCGCCATGTTAGAGATCGTAAGCGGTACAAAAAGCGGTTCGATTCTGGACGGACCTTTCTCAACCAGTCTGGTGTGGGAACGCTCCATCGCCTGCAGAGAACCGGTACCGGAACCTACCGCTACACCGACACGGTAAAGATCCTCCTTCTCCATATCAAGCCCTGCATCCTCTATTGCTTCCTTGGCTGCCGCCACCGCATACTGAGAAAACAGCTCCATTCTTTTAGCAGCCTTGAAGTCCATATAATTCTTTCCGTCAAATCCCTTGACCTCCGCGGCAAGCTTACACTTAAAATCCGTGGTGTCGAATCTCGTAATCCGGTCGAATCCGATCCTGCCTTCTTTCACACCTTCCCAGAATTCATCTACATTCAATCCGATGGGGGTAATCGCACCCATGCCTGTTACCACTACTCTTCTGCTCATAATACTATTTCTCCTATCCACATTTAAACTTCATCTCTTACTACATTGCCATTCCGCCGTCTACCGAGATAACCTGTCCCGTAATATAAGAAGCTTTATCGCTGGCAAGAAAAGCCACCGTCTCTGCAATGTCCTTCGGCGTACCCACACG
>CAMWMS010000156.1 GCA_947175435.1 uncultured Lachnospiraceae bacterium
TTTTTTAGAATTTTTATTAAATTTTCAAGGTACATTTCTTAACTTAATGACATTGTTACGGAGCGAAAGCGCGGCTCCGTAGATATTAACTTCTATCTGCGCAAACGGTTTAGATAACCCATGAACAACAGTTTCCTTTTTGACCTTATTATTCTCTTCCATTTTCGAGAATATGTCAAGAAACACGCCACAGAATTAATAGGATTTTAATTTAATCCAAGTTTAATTTTTTATCCATAATATGCCATGTAACCAGATAAAATATCACGCTGCTTATCAGCCCAACGATCAGCGTATACTCCCACGATCCGCCGTAATACTCCGCCATGAGCTTCTTATTAACATAGCCCAGAAACGCATAATAGAAGGCGTTCACGATCTGCTGCGCGAAATAGACCCCGATATAAAATGCAAAAGCCGTCAGCAGCTTATGATTCGAGGAAAGCTGTCCCAATGAAATACACGCCGTTACTTTCAAAACCCGCGCAAACACACCGACTGTATACGCAATTAAGGTCATCACTACAGTGAAAAAACTGATCCTGGCGCTGCCCACCTGCTCTATCATCGATTCGATGCCGTTAAAAAACCCATCAAACAAATCTCCTTCACTGGCAATCAGAAACACCACCGAAGTGTACATCAGAAAAGAGCTGAGCAACACCCATGCCGCACTGACAATGACCTTAGCAATGATGATATGGTGCTTGTCCACGGGAAGCGTGTGCAGCAGATATCCCTGATCCCCATAGGTGGACGTGTAGAAGCGGTAGATCAGATAAATTGCCGTCCCCACCATCACCACGAACATGCTGGCAATATACGTCAAAATAATCATGATCCCACTGAAAATAACCCCTGCATTGTCAGTCTCAAAAATATCTATTCGTACTGTAACGCAGGCAAAAATTGTCATTACCACAATCAGCAGATTCATGGGTACCAAAAGTTTCCAAGTAGACTGCCACTCATATTTCATTAATTTTCCTAACATGCGAACACCTCCCGGAAGAAACGATCTACCGACTTACCCTCATTGCGTCTGATCTGCTCGGCACCCGCCTGCAATATGATGCTGCCATACCGTATAAACACTACCTCATCCAAAATATTCTCCACATCGGAGATCAAATGGGTAGACAGGAGTATAGTCGCATTTCTGTTATAATTTTGAACGATAGTATGTAAAATATAATCTCTGGAAGCCGGATCCACACCGGCAATGGGCTCATCCAGTACATACAAGTCCGCGTCCCTGCTCATCACCAGAATCAGCTGTACCTTTTCTTTCGTTCCTTTAGACAGATTCTTAAGCCGCTCATAAGGCTGGATCTGCAGACGTGCCAGCATATCATAGGCTCTGTCCACCCGAAAATCCGGATAGAAATCCTGAAAATACTGCACCATCTCCATCACCTTCATCCCCGGATGCAGATAGGTACGCTCCGGCAGATAGGAAATCCTGTATTTCGTCTCCACACCCGGTCTTTGTCCATTGATCAAAATCTCACCCGCCGTCGGCTGTAACAAACCGTTCATGATCTTAATCAGTGTAGTCTTACCGCTTCCGTTTGGACCCAAAAGCCCGATGATCCTGCCCCGCTCCAGATTCAAATAAATCTGATTGAGGGCAATCTTGCCTCCATATGTCTTCGTCAGCCCCATACACTGTACTATTGGTGCCATATTTTCTCCTGCCTTTCTCCCTGCCGTCTGTCGTATCCGACAGTCTCTCATTCCACCCTTTATGAATTTAAATTACATCTGTTATCCTATTGTCACCCTATAATCTGCCGCAAATGTCTCTCCCGCATTAAGAACCTGCATCCACTCACGGTCTTTCCACTCTCCCGCATACCCCGCTCTGTCGCATCTGCCGTACCATGGCTCGATGCAGATAAAAGGGGCATTCTTCTTCGGCGGTGACCAGATCCCGAACAGCGGCGCGTCAAAGGTCACCGTCAGATATGGCTCTCCGCCCGACTTTACTAACGCTACACTGTGAGCCTGATCATGCTCGATCACCAGCGCATCATTGTCAAATAGGTTCTCCGTGATCGGAAGAATACCGTTTTTCAGCTTGTAAGCCATTTTTTTCTCACCGACTAAGCCATTATCCAAACCGGAAGAAGTCACCTGCTCTTGGGCGTCAAACAAAAGACTGTAATCTGTCTGCTTCGTGCCCTCCCAAATGGGGCATAAAAACGCCGGATGTCCACCGATGGAGAAGTGCATGGGCTCTTTCGCCGGATTCTTCACCCGCCACTTGACGATCACCGTCTGCTCCTCCAATTCATATCCCAGCTCAAGGATAAAGGGATATGGGTATTTTGCTAATGTGGTCTCATCCGATTGCAGTATAAACCATACTTCCGTGGCCGCCTGACTTTTCAGCTTAAACTCCATGTCTCTGGCAAATCCATGCTGTCCCATCGGATATTCCCTGCCGTCCTGCCGGTAAACACCGTCCTGCAGACCTCCTACTAACGGGAATAGCACGGGTGAAGTTCTCTTCCAATAACGCGGGTCCGCATTCCACATATATTCTGTGTCTGTCGCGATCTTCTTAAGCGACTTAAGCTCCGCTCCCATACTGTCAACCTGTATCGTAATCCTGTCATTACTGATCTGAAATAAAGCCATAGATATCCCCCATTCTTGCTCAACCTGCGAGTTTGGGCGCAAGCACAAACTTGCGTGTGAAAAATTTATTTTTCACACTAATCCCCCTCTCCTGTCATTTTATCTTACCACATTTTCCGTGTACCGTATATCCTTATACGACATTTTTACCGTTCTGACATCCAATCCCCGTCACCGCTCATTTCACCGCCGCCTCACTTCTGTGTACTGTGAGCAATCCCCGCCGTTGTTCTCAGTTTATGCCGCAATGTAAACGCCTCCGTATGATATTTGTGCTTCGGGAGTTCGATGGCAAGCGCCTCCAGACGTATTTCCAGCCAATCAATCATGCTCTGTTCATCCACTTTCCGGATTCGCCGCCTTTCACCGACCTGATAAGATTTACTGTTGGACAGATAGGGAAGTACGATATTCACTTCCTCCCCGTGTCTGTTCACAATATACTCATCCCCTTGCTTTAAATAAGCTTCCAGCAGACACTCGTAGGAATCCGGTATAACCTCCAACGGCTCTTTCACGGAGCTGACGCGCTCCCGCAACCGGCATTTTCCCTCTAAATCCTCCGCCAGATACTGCGCATATCCGATCTCCCAGCGCACTTCATAACGTATGTTATTTTTCTCCCACTCACGAAAAACAGACTCCGTTTTCTCATAAAACTCCTCCGAGCATTTGCGTATTTCTTCCCCGCATACAGAGGTTTCTTTCCTGATCGCATCCAGCAAATATGCCGCTTCACTGTTCAGCCGCTCTTTCTCCCACTCCACCTCGATCCAATTATCCACTAAATACTGATGCAACTGTGCAATCCCGTACATATCGAAATCGAGTTTACATAACTTATCTCCTCTTAGATCGTACAGCACAACTGCATTTCTATTTCCCCCGACTCCTATTTTACAGAATCCGATCTCATCCAACGTAAACTCTTTCCTTCTTCCGATTGGATTTACATAACACAATTTCATTTCTTCCACAAATAACTTCCTATTATAATAGAGTACAAAGCAGCCCACGCCGAAAAGCAGCATACACAGAAGCGGCAAATACAGGAGAGCTCCACCGCCTCTGTCTGACGGATGCAACAGACGCATGATCAGTATAAAAATAGCGAACGCGACCGCAAGCACACCACACAAAAGTGCCGATCTGTTCTCTCTGACCTGAAACCTGATTCCTTCTTCTATTTCCGTATCCGTGCTCATACTCCTGATCCCTCACATTCCCGTTCATTCATCCGCTATATCTTCTCCCATGATCTCCTCATATGCCTGTATGATGTCCATCAACGGCACGAAGGCGGCGTCATTATTCTGCGTGCCGCCCGTAGTCATACCGATCAGATATCCTCGTCCGTCAAAAGCGCCGCCTCCCGACATCCCCGGCTTGACGAATCCGCGCCCGTACAGCATATATCCGCTAAAATAATCTATATAGACCCGCGGGTGCTCCACCACGATCTCATAAAAAGAAGATTCTTCCGTCTCCGATCCGGAGTCCACACAGAATATCGTACTCTTCCGCGCCAGCCGGTCATATACTTCCTCATCTATACGGGCACATTGCAACCGCATAAGCTCGTCATAGGTAAACTGTCCGTTGTCTATCATCAGAAAACCTATGTCAAACCGTTCATCCACTCCTGCTGTCTGTGCATCCATATAATACCCTTGCGGAAAATACACATAACTCTCCGCGGCATCCCAATATTCCAATACATGCCTGTTAGTAACAATCACCACTTTCTCAGGTGTCATCTTCCAGATGATCCCGCTTCCATGAGCATTCCCCATCTGAATCCGTACAACACATGTTTTTACATTTTCATATGCTTTTCCACAATCTTCCGTTTCCAAAACCGGGGTTCTCGTAAGCCCCAGCGCCAGCATGCCCTCATAAATCTCCTGATCCGTCACCGTCTGAATCAGATGCGGCCTCTCCTGTGCCCGCGCGTAAATAGGCGGAGCTGTAAGCATAAGCGCCCAAATCAAAACAGGCAGAGCCATAATCGTATATCGTCTATGCCTCATAGTAGTAACCATGCCTTTCCTTCAACAGACAAGTGTTCATACAATGCATTTCCTTAACAAAAAGTAAATTTGCTCCGCAAACTCGAAATGCACAAAAATCTCTCCTGGATGGGAGAGATTTTTATGTAAAAATCTTATGTAAACCAAGCAGAACGATAAGCCGGGTTATGTCGCGAATGATCATCTATCTAGGATATCCGTTACCGGATATCTCGAGCGACCCACCTGAAAGCAGATCGGGCCAATCTGTCGCTTTCGTTTCGGTCTTGCTTCGGATGGGGTTTACACAGCCTGCACCGTTACCGTTGCAGCGGTAGTCTCTTACACTGCCATTCCACCATCACTATGCAATGTAGTATTGCGTCACAATGCTTTCACATTGTTCCGCAAAACTACGCATAGCTGTCTGTTTTCTGTTGCACTAGCCTTGGAGTCACCTCCACCGGACGTTATCCGGCATCCTGCCCTGTGAAGCCCGGACTTTCCTCACCTGTACCCTTGCGTCTGTACAGCCGCGATCATTTATTCTACTTGGTTTGCTGCTTCTCCATACTTATGTAAACTTAAACTTTATTCCTGTTAAACGTCAAAACAGCTTCCACCCACAAACTCTCTGCACAAAGAGTTCTTCGGCAATTCCTCACTGCTGACTCCCAGAAAATACTCTAAGAACTTTAAGAGTCTCTTTGCCTCATGATACTCCGGTTCCCCTTTTCTGATGTTAAACAGAAGCGGCTCCGCATACTGCTTGATCACCGCTAGCTCATAGATCATGGCGGAGTTGAACATGGCATCGGCTCCCTCCTGGAAGGGGAAAATATACTTCTCCTCTCCGCGTCTGACCGATGGCCACATGGCGATCGTCTTTTCCGCGGAAGTCCCACGCGTTCTGGCATCTCTGACCATCCGGCGTAACAGCCTGCCATCAGTCGTGGGAATCCGGTTATGCTCGTCCACATTTAAGCAGGTGAGCGCGCTGATATAGATCTTATATTTGCTCTCAGCCGGCAGGGAATAGGACATCTTCTCGTTAAGCCCGTGGATTCCTTCGATCACAAGAATATCGTCCGCTTCCAGCTTCGTAATCTTACCGCTGTACTCTCTCTTGCCGGTCTTGAAATTGAAAGTAGGAAGTTGCACTTCCTTGCCTGCCAGCAAATCACTCATATCCCGATTAAACTGCTCCACATCCAGCGCTTCCAGACGCTCATAATCAGGCTTCCCCTGCTCGTCGAGGGGCGTATCCTCATGATTCAGATAATAGTTATCCAGTCCGATGGGATGAGGCTTCAGCCCATACGTACGAAGCTGTATGGATAATCTGTGAGAAAAGGTTGTCTTACCGGAGGAGGAGGGTCCCGCGATCATAACGAACTTCACACCCTCGCGCCTTGCGATATCTCTGGCAATCTCACCGATCCTGCGCTCTTGAAGCGCTTCCTGCACGAGAATCAGATCTGCAATGTCGCCCTGACATATCTTGTCGTTTAAGTCGCCCACCGTATCAATTCCCATCTCTATGCCCCATTCGCATGTCGTCATCAGCGTGCGGAACAGCTTCGGCTTGGACACAAATTCCGGCAGTTTCTCCGGTTCTTCCTTCTCCGGCAGGAGTAAGATCATACCCTCTTCATACGGGAACAGGTCAAAATGCCGTATATACCCCGTGCTGGGCAGCATGTAGCCGTAATAATAATCATAATAATCACCCAGACAGTATACGTTGATATTGGAACTTCTGCGATATCTGAAAAGAGAAACTTTATCTTCCATGCCGAGTTCCTTAAAAAGCGCCACTGCCTCATCGGCAGGATATGCCTTCTTGGTCACCAGCATATCCATATCCGCTAACTCGCCCATGCGCTCCTTGACTTTCCCAATCGTCTCGGCATCCATTTTAAGACCGTGTTTAAAGCTGCAGAAATATCCCGCTCCGATGGCAAACTCCACTTTTACATTGACGGCCGCTTCCATGCCTGCCACATCTTTGATCGCTTTCATCATCAGCATAATAGCGGAGCGTACATAGGTCTTATGTCCGATCACATTTTCATATGTAATAAATTCCAGCTCGCAGTCATGATATGCACGCTTCATCAGCTCTCGTATCTTGCCGTCAGCTACGACAAGAGCAATCTGACTGGTACATTCGTTCTGGTATTCTTCTGCAATCAGCTCATATTGAATCCCATCCTCAAACAGTCTTTCCTGCCCGTTAATCCTGATCGTAACCATAAGTATAATCTCCTCCCCTTTTTGCCATTGTTCTATGTCTGCGGGCGATCCGCCACGATCTGCATGGCCATCCGACATTCATCCCGCAGTTTAGACACTTCCGTATATCTGCGTTCCCGCTTAATATCCGACAGCCCCTCCGTTTGCAGCTTT
>CAMWMS010000157.1 GCA_947175435.1 uncultured Lachnospiraceae bacterium
TTTGAACAGGATAAACTAATTTTCCCGACACTTTCCCATGCGTAGAGAAATCCTCTACGCATTTTTTAATTGCTAACGCTTTATGTCAAAGAGGAGCTGAATGTTTCTCCATTAAATAAAACATGCCTTTGCGCCAGTCTGCAGTTCCCACCTTAACGTAACCCATATGCTCATATAATCTTAACGCATATGGATTCTCGCTGAATGCATCCAGACGAATCACATGTATTCCCCATCCGGCAAGCTGCTCTTCTATGTGAAACAATGTCCGCCGTGCGATTCCCTGATTCTGAAAAGCAGGGTGTACACACATTCTATGTACGACATAATAAGGTTCCCCGGTGTATTTCCAATTTCCGTTTGCATATTGTTCATCACAATCCTGATTAATCACATATACTACGGCGATCCGCCCTTCTGCCACGCCGACATAAAGCTGTCCTTTGGCTATATCCTCCCGAAAATCCTGCTCTGTCGGATAGATCTCATCCCACTGGAAAATCTTATTACGTATCATTGTATCGATGGCGCTGTTGAATAAATCACATATTTCCGTTAAGTCTTCTGTGTCTGCAATTCTATACTGTATTTCCATGATTATGGCCTTTTCCCTCTTATCTCTTATAATATGACAATTCCCATGTAACTGCTCTGGCAGACTGCTGTGCCTGCACCTGTTATATCACGCTATCAACTGAGCTTCAAGTATTTTATTTTTTATTAATAAACACTTTATTATTCTATAATTGATTCATTGTTCTATTTGATGTATAACATATATAAACAAAGAAACAGCTATCGCGGTTGAATCGGATTTCCAAATTCGGTCATACTGATAGCAAAGCGAAAAAGTTTGCTTTTTTCATATAATATAAAAAGGAGTGATTAATATGTTAAGACCTGCATTATTTAACAACCGTACCTACAAACCCATGTTTTTCGATGATTCTTTCGATCGGATGTTTGACGACGCTTTCAAGAACTTCTGGGGCAACAACGAGCTTGCTACTTTCGATGCGTTCAAGACCGATGTAATCGATCAGGGCGACAACTATCTGTTACAGGCAGAACTGCCCGGTTTCGATAAGTCCGATATCAATATCGATCTGAAAGACAATCTCTTAACCATCTCCGCTTCTCATAAGGAAGAGAAAGATGAGGAAGATAAGAACAAATATATCCGCAAGGAGCGCTATTACAGTTCTTATTCCAGGAGCTTCCGTGTAAATGATGTGGAAGCCGGTGATATTGACGCTTCCTACAACAACGGTATTCTAGAAATCAGATTTCCTAAGAAAGAAATTGCCGCCAAGGAAGATGTCAAGAAGATCGAAGTCAAGTAATTCCATCTCTCCATAGTATGTAATTTATCGATCATATTTCAATGAGAATCCCACCGAATTTACCGGTGGGATTCTTTGTATTACCTTACTTCCTGTACAAGTCCTAAGAATTCTTCCTTATACTCATCTGACAATCTGATAGACCGTAAGGCTTTCTCCACATGTTTCACAGAAGCGTCTTCCGGATATTCACTGTGAGAAGCAAGAAGTCCGAATTCCGCTACTGCTGCCGCAAAAATATAGTCGTCCGTCGGATCGGTCGTATAGCACTCATATCCGATGGGATATTCTAACAGACTGCTCTTGTCCTCAGCGGGTTTTTTATAGCGAATGCTGATCGTCAGCCACTCTTTCTCTGCTGCAGAATCTGACGGAATACTGCCTAATTCTTCTTTATACTGCTCACTGTATTTCAAATCTTCAATTTCCTGCCGGGACATATTGGCGAGCGGCTCTTTCAGTATAATCTCATAGAGTGCAGTAACGCTGTGTCCCGCGCCGATCTCTCCTGCATCCTTCGTGTCATCGCTAAAATCTTCTTTTGCAAGAGCCCTGTTCTCGTATCCCAGCAAACGATAACTCTCCACAACCGCAGGATTGAACTCTACCTGAAACTTCACATCTTTGCAGATCGTTAAGAGCGTGGAAGCCATTTCCTCCACCAGTACTTTCTTCGCTTCCCGCAGACAGTCGATATATGCATAATTACCGTTACCCTTATCAGCCAAAGTTTCCATCTTGTTATCTTTGATATTGCCGGTTCCGAATCCTAATACCGACAAGAAAATTCCGGACTCCTTCTTCTCGGTAATCAGTTCTTCCAGCTCTTCCTCACTGGTCAATCCGATATTTAAATCTCCGTCTGTCGCTAAGATGATCCTGTTATTGCCGCCCTTTATGTAATTCTCCTCGGCCAGTCTGTATGCCGTCTCTATTCCTTTACTTCCATAGGTGCCGCCACCTGCTTCCAATGCATTCAGCGCTTTCTTGATCTTCCCTGTCTTATCGCCACTGACGCCCTCGAGCACGACTTTGTCCTCTCCTGCATATGTTACGATGGACACCCTGTCTTTCTTCGTTAGATTATCTGTAAGTAATCCGAAAGATTCCTGCAAAAGAGGCAGTTTATCATCGGAAAACATAGAACCCGATACATCCAGCAGAAATACCAGATTGGAGGCCGGAGCGTGCGAATAATCTATATCCTGCGTTTTTAATCCGACCATCATAAGCTGCGCTTCTTCATTCCAAGGACACGTACTGATCTGCGTCGTAACACCGAACGGCTCCTGTCCCTTGGGATCATTATATTCATATGAAAAATAATTGAGCATTTCCTCGATCCTGACAGCACCCTCCGGAAGATCCTCCAAATCATATCCCTCGTTGATCAGGCGGCGCAGATTACTGTAAGATGCCGTATCAACATCCGCTGAAAAAGTAGACAACGGCTCCTTCATAACTGAGACAAAACCTTTCTCATCCCACTTGCTGTACTCCTCGTTGTTATAATACTCCCCCGGCTCCCACTCATCGTAGCAGCCCTCCAGATAGCTGTTTTCGAATGCCATCACTTTCTTTTCAGCATCAAAATACGCATAATCCTCTGCTTCACCGGCAATGTCGTATTGTTCCGAAGCCGGAGCGGCACTCTGGGTATTATTATAATTCCCTGCGGCTGCGGTTCCATCCATCATTTCACCATACTCAGCGTCATCTGTGGCTGTCATCCCGGCATCTGATGCCGGCGCACTGCCGGATTTATCCGAACCTCCGCAGCCCGTAATGAATATCGCCCCTGCTAAAGTAACTGCTGCCACCTTTGTAAAACAACTCTTCTTTTTCATACTTTTTCCTCCCGTCCCGAATCGTCCTCTGCCGCACTTCCCATTTTCTTTTTCCTCCCTGTGCGGTGCACTTTTCCCGTGCCTTTAAACGTTTCTATACTAAATACCTGTGACGGTCGCAAAAAGTTGCAAAAAAATTCCTTTTTTATTCCGTTATCGCCGATATCGGCACGGTCACTTTATACTGCGCTATTTTTTCCACTGCTTCCTCTGCAAGATCTGTCCCCTGATTCGTCTCCTCTAACTCAAAATACGTATCCATATCACAGAAATAGATTGATACCGTCGATATATCATGACCGTTGGTCAGCATCGCAAACCCCGCATTACTGCTGTTTTGATTCACGATCTGTCTGCCGTCGGCATCAAACACCACAATACAGAGAGCGGCTTCATCCGGCATCACTGTATGCACCGTCATTTCCATAGAAGAAATCTCAATGTTTTCAACGCCGACTCCGGCACCGTTATACTGATTGACCACTATCGACCGGATATTCTCATCCGTCCGGTTAACCGGTATGGTAAAATGCCATGTTCCCGCCTGATGCCAGCTTTGATACTCAATGCCGTACCATGCCTTCGGCAGACTATTGAAATATGCTGTCTGTTCTTCCTCCGTCATCTGCTCAAATTCTTCATTGCTTATATCAAACTCCTCCGGAACATCCACATCCTTTAATGTACTGGCAATCTCCGTGATCTCCAGCTCCATCGTATAGGACTCCGGTATGTCCGCAGCTGCGTCCGCTTCTTCAATCTGCCACCCGAGATTATCATAATCAATTCTGATACTGCCGATAAACGTGTGCTCATCCACAAATTTTCCTTCTATATATCTCCTGTCCTTGCGCTGCCCCGGGTTAAAAGAATAATCCTCCAGTGTTCTCGCCTTGATAAACTGCTGCCCTTTGTCTATAGTCGCCACCATCTCAGGAAACGCCTGTTCATTTTCCACCTTGACACCGATATAAACCGCCTGATTGGACGCATATTCCTCCATAATCGAAATCGTTATGCCGCCGTCCGTGGATACGAGATCATTCTCCACAGCAATCTCATCTCCATATACCGCACCCGTATCTTCCTCCGAGACGACAACTCCATCCTTCACGAATCCCGTCTCTTCCTCTACAAGCAGGTTCACCGTACCTTCCTCCGGAAGTTTCCCGAAAGTATATACATCCGCAATTTTCCCAAAAATACTTCCCAGAAACGGAATTTCTCTCGCCATGACCGGATTCATGACACAGAAGATACAGGTAATACATAGAATCGCCGCCATACTTCCCAGTGTGATGAGTATTCTATGCCACACGATATTGCCGCTTTTGTGGCATGTGGTATCATCCTTCTTCATCTTTACGGTCTTCGCGCTTTTATTCTCCATTACGCCGTTATTTGTTCCGTTATTTTTTGTTCTGCTCTTTTCTCTGATCATTTCATAGGCTTGCTGCATCTTGGTGTCTATGACTGTACTGTTTTTCAGCTCTGCTCCCAACACTTTATACAATGTCTCATCCGATATATTCATAATCGTTTTCTGCATATCCGTTGTCTCCTTCATATTATTAGCATGTGTCCTTTTTCCTAAATCAACTCTGAGGCTCTGCTCATCCGCTCCGTTATGACTGGTTATTACGACAGTTCCGTCCGGAGCTGTTCTCTGCCGCGATGCAGCTTACTCTTGACAGTACTTTCCTTCATGTCCAGAACAGCGGCAATTTCCTTCGTGGTAAACTGCTCCCCGTAATATAATTGGAAAACAGCACGGCTGTCCTCCGGCAGGTTCATGAGCAATTCCCTAAATTCCACATCGGCTCTGTCCCGGTCTGTATCCGGTATCTTCTCAGAATGACAGCCATCCTCCCAACTGACATTTTTCTTGTTCCGCCGCCATGTCTTCGTGCAGTTATTGATCAGGATTCTCACAAGCCATGTTTTAAAGTGTTCCTGCTTCTGCAGGGTATGCAGACTTTCATAAGCTGCCAGTATCGTATCCTGTATTGCATCCGCGACATCCTCATCATTTCCCAGATAGCCATATGCCACCCTCCGCATCGTCATCTTACATTCTTCCATGAGACTAATAAATGCCTCTGCATCTCCACATTGTGCTTTTCTTACTAAGGTTTCCATCGTATCCCCCTACATAGTTTTCTACTTCGGTCCGGTTCGTCGAAACGTCTCAACTCTTGCACATTAGATGAAGCTGCGAGGCATTTAGTTGCAGCAATATATAATTTATATAAAAAAGTTTCCGGTATCTTATATTCTCCATTCGTATGCTTTGCAGACGTGCAGATCCATACTATTCTGTTCCGACCACATTCGCGGTCAGCCATTCGTATGCTTTCACGGCATAATCCTCTGCATCCGTTATATTTTCGCCGCCGGTGACTACATAATTCACTTGATTGACACGTGCATACGCAGACCACTGACCGCTCGACTCTCTTATTACATAGACTCTTATACCATGAACCATGATACATTCCGTATCCTCGTCATCCACAAACGCCGGTGCCTCTGCTACCTCCGTGACAGTCAGATCCGCACCGTAAACATCTCCCGATATCCCGTCTGTGCTGTTCGCTCCGTCCCCATCGTTAATCTCTTTTCGGATACTATCATCTTCATACTTTGCCGCTTCCGCCGCTTCTTCCAGCTCATAATTATCTTCGGCCGCGGCCATATCCGCTCCGCTGTCATATGCTGCACCGGCATTACTGTTCTCATATCGACCAGCGCCTTGATCCGCCGTAACTCCTTCGAAATATTTCTGTTCCGTAACGGCCATATCGGCATCGTCGAACATCTCTTCCGCTGGGGCTTCTGCCATATCATACGTTGCGGTATCATCTGAGGCAGGAGCAGCGCCTGAGGCGGATTTATTGAAGCGTTTTCCCACCATACCGGATGTGACATTAATCAGCAGCAACACCATCGCCGCTGCCGCCACCGGAAGCGCCCGTCTGTATATCTTTCCGGAGCTGATTACGGACTGCCTGTCCGTCTGCATCCGATCCTTCGGCAGATCTGCGTTTATTCCCTCCGATTCCGGTATCAACTTATCCGGGCTCCATGCTGCAAATGTTGTCTGTGCTTTCTCCCGCTGCAGACGCAGTTCTTCTTCCCGCATCGCCTGTTTCGTCCTCCGAATCAAATCCGCCGGCGCATGTATCTGTGAAGTTTCCTGTTTATACTGATTCATCATAATCATGACTTCTTTCTACCAATTCCTTATTTGTCCGTGTCCGCTTCTTATCCTGTGTACCATTTGTGCTGTCTGTCGCTACAATTCGTCTCCGACCAGCTCTTTTAACATTTCCCGGGCCCTGCGCATTTGGGATTTCACGGTTGTTTCCTTCTGATCGGTCAGCTGCGCAATCTCCATGACTGTCCGTTCCTCAAAATAGTACAAGTGTATGACTAACCGATATTTCGGCGGCAGTTTATGTACTGCCGCTCTCACCGGATGTTCCTCCGGCAGCTCATATCCGCCGCCTTCGTCCGCCAACCGCTCCGGTTCCTCCATATAGTCAACATTTTTGTGCCAATACTGATCATAATGTTTCTTCGCACAGTTGATCGTTACCCGAATCAGCCATGCCTTCACATGTTCCCATGATTCCAGATCCTGTATATGGCTCACAAGCCGCACGAACACCTCTTGAAACAAGTCGTCTGCGTCCGTTGTATTTTTCATCTGGGACAACGCCAGCCGGTATACCATATCAGCATACCGGTC
>CAMWMS010000158.1 GCA_947175435.1 uncultured Lachnospiraceae bacterium
AAGAGGAATAGCCAGATCCGTGCAGGGACATCTCTTTTTTTGGCGGTCTTCCTGTGTATTCTGGGATATACGTGTTATTATGCCAGCACAACCCAGCAGGAGCTGATCAACAACAGCTATAACGGAAGGCAGGAACTGCTCATATCCCAGAACAGGCGTGGAACAATCTATGCCGCCGGAGGGCAGGTGCTGGCGCAGACAGAGACGAAAGAAGAGGACGGCAGTGAGACCAGAGTCTATCCGTACGGGAATCTTTTTGCCCACGCGGTGGGATATGCATCCAACGGAAAATACGGAATTGAGTCTCTGAGTAATTATTATCTTATTAATTCCAATGCAAAACTCGCCGATAAAGTGGCAAGCGATGTGGCAGGGGAAAAATATCCGGGGGACAGTGTGGTAACTACTCTGGATGTAGGGGTACAGGAAGTTGCTTTTCAGTCATTGGGAATCTATAAAGGTGCGATCATCGTCTCGGAACCCGACACCGGAAAGATCATTGCCATGGTGTCGAAACCGGATTTTGATCCCAATGAGATCGATGCGATCTGGGATGAACTCCTGGAAGACAAGGAGAGCACGGTACTGTTAAATCGTGCGACCCAAGGGCTGTATCCGCCCGGTTCCACCTTTAAGATTGTAACGGCGCTCGAATATATTCGGGAAAATCCGGATACTTATAATCAGTACAGTTACCAGTGCGGCGGACGGTTTACGTCGGGGCAGGATACGATCAACTGTTATCACGGGTCGGTTCACGGCTACGAGGATTTTACGAAGTCTTTTGCAAAATCCTGCAATTCATCTTTTGCCAATATCGGAATGCAGATTGACCGCGCACGGTTCGGCAATACATTAAACAGTCTGTTGTTCAATAAGGAACTGCCGGTTGCTTTTAACTATAACAAGAGCAGGCTCATCGTGGATGAGTCCACTACAGATTCCGATATTATGCAGGCGGCGATCGGGCAGGGGATGACGCAGATCACGCCGCTGCACCTGAATATGATCACATGCGCAATCGCTAATAAAGGGGTACTTATGAAGCCATATCTGGTAGATTACGTGAAGAACAATGAGGGAAATATTATCAAGCAGTTTAATCCGGATACTTATCGGAAATTGATGTCTGAGGAAGAAGCGGTGGCATTAAACGGCCTTATGCAGGAAGTGATTACGAGCGGAACTGGCACAAAACTGGCCGGTCAGTCCTACACGGCGGCAGGGAAGACCGGCTCAGCGGAATACAGCAGTGTCAAAACGGAATCCCATGCATGGTTTACAGGTTTTGCCCCGGCAGAGAATCCAGAAGTATGCGTTACCATCATCATAGAAGGCGCGGGAAGTGGCGGTGATTATGCGGTGCCCATCGCCAAGCGCATTTTTAATGAATATTTCGGTCAGTAGATCGCAGCAATATCGAGATCCGGTTCTTTCGCGAGGTCAATCATCTCGTCACCCGCCTGTAGCAGCGGTCTGGTGAGGTGATTTTCATTAATCTGCACGACCTTTGCTTCCACATCGTTGGTCAGCCGCACGGTAAAGCCGATTTGTGTAGCAGCAATGTGAGATAAGATGGGTTTTAATATTTCTTCATCAAATTTGACATAGCCTTCTTTTTCGAAATTTGCAATTACTTGAAAAGGATTCAGAGATACCCGGTAAGTTCTGGCTGATGTCATCGCCTCGTAGGCGTCTATGATCGCTATGTATTTGGCAAAGATGTCAATCTTGTCGGAACGCAGTTTGGAAGGGTAGCCGGAGCCGTCACAGCGTTCATGGTGCATGAGGGTAGCTTTCAGCACATGTTCATCCATATCGCGATCTTTGAGCATATCGAATCCCAGCATCGTATGCGTCTTTAACTTCGTGAATTCCAGATCCGTCAGTTTACCTGATTTCCACAACAGATCCTGAGGCAGTTTTAGTTTTCCGATATCATAGAAGAAGGCACACTGGATCAGAAGGACAATATCTTCCTTGGAAAGATTAAGCCAAGTGCCAAATACACCGGCGATCAGGGCGGAATTCAGGCAGTGTGCATAAGTCATATCGTCTTCGCTGGGCAGCATATTATAGAGAAAATCCAGAAGCTGTTCGCCGCCTCTGGCACGAGAGGAGATTTTGACATACAGTTCCATCAGACTCCCCATCTTAGTCGGAGTACCTTGTTCCACAAAACCCTTCATCAGCTTGCGATAGATCGACATGCAGTTATTATAAGTCAGTTCAAAAGTCTTAAATTCAGAACTGAGACGAACTTTCTCGAAATGTGTGGTTGCATAATCTATGTCCTCCATAATGGAGACACACATAATGGAGTAGCGTGACAGTCGTGCAACTACCGAATCATCCACCACCGTGTCCTTCGGATAGATCAGTTTATTTTTGTAGCTATAGACATCTTCACCGATCACCATTCCGTTTTCCAGTGCCATGCGTGCAACATTTTTCATAGAAATCCTCCTTTAAGCGCTGAATGATCTGAATATGTGATAAGGCTTTTGTTACTGTGTTTCTATATATTGCTGGATCGCCAGATTATTTTCTGAGAGTCGGCAGCCCACAATATACCCGTTGCTTTCCTGTTTGCACCGCATGATGTATGCCTGTATCGTGCGCGCCTTCGGAATCGGGAGCTGGGGAATTGTGACGGTTATCATTTTCTTTTCAGCTGCTTCAAAATCCGGGTCTGTGGCGGTAAATGCCATACCATTGGCGCTGATATCCAGCATTTTTCCATGATATGTCTTGGGATTGCCGTCAATGGATACCTCGCAAGGGCAGTGGATTTCCAGACGTGGATTCTTCTTACGTTGCATTACTTTGGGATTGGCGCTCGTCACTACACGATAATAGATATTGCCGCCTTCCGATAATTCAGAGACAGAAACTTCTGTCCAGTGGTAAAGAACATTTCCGAGGATCATCTGCAGATGAAACCGTACGGGTGCTTCCGGACCTTTGGGGATGGATTTTGGGCGGATATCTACCACGGCTTCCGAACCCTGCTGGCGTACAACCTGACCGTAACATTCTTTGTCAGGCGCGCCATCTTTGTCCAGTGTGATAATGGAGACTTTGCAACCCGGCTTTGCATCCTGAATGCCCATGAAGCCGCCTTCACCCAGCCGCACCACAAGATTGCCCACGGACGTCTCGATTTTACCCACATTCACGGTAGTCTGCTCGTATTTTTTCAGCATACTCTTGGCATTGTCGGCAGCATTTTCCACATACTTGCTCATCACAGACATAGCTTCGGATATTTGCTGCATATTTTCTACCATATTCTGATTGGACTGCTCCACATCTTTAATGGCATTATCGATGCGGGAAATATTGCTGTTTAATGTCTGAGAATCATTGGAAATACTGACTACGCTGGCGTTCACCTGCGTGATTTTCTCCAGATTCAGCTGAATGATCTCAATTACTTTTGCAATGGCATCGGTCATTCTTGCGGAAGTTTCTTCCAGATGGTTCAGAGCGTTCATGATACTTGTGGAAGAGCTCTTAGTCTCTACGCTCAGTTTGCGGATCTGATCGGCAACCACCGCAAAGCCGCGCCCTGCGGTTCCTGCTCTGGCTGCCTCTATAGATGCATTTAAGGAGAGGAGATTGGTCTGTGATGTAATACCTTCAATGGAGACAGTTTCCTCCTTTACCATGGCAAACTCCTCTGAAAACTCTTTTACGATGCTGCTTACATCATTGGACAGAGCCGCCATAGTATGCGTGGATTCCACCACCTCTGCCAATTCGCGAGAGCTTTCTCCTGCATGGGTGGTAGTTTCGTTCACAAGCAGGACCATCTGTGAGATCATAGCAGCAATATTTTCCACTTGATTCTGGATATCACTGGTCATGCCGATGGAAGAGTGGGTCTTCTCGGAGAGAACCGCATTCTGCCCGGTCAGTTCGTCCATATTGTTCACCACGGTGTTTGCACTGTGCTTATTTTCGTCGGCAAGATCACGAACTACCGTCACCTCATTTACGATGTCTGTACTGGAGGACTTTACCTCTTCCACGGTGGATAGAATAACATCGATATTCTGTTTTTGGCTGACGGGTGTTTCGTTTTTTGAGCTGTAGTTTTTGGAAAATATTTTTTTCATATGTATACCTTCGATTTCATAGTAATTCTTTGTACATTATTTTAGAACAGTTAAGAAATAAAATCAATGCTGCTTTTTTGCGTTTCCTCGGTTACCGCTCTTTTTATTTCTTTTTATTTTATGGAAAATGTGTTAAAATAGCTTAGGTTAGTATAAGCTACGAGATGAAAGATTCAATTTAGTTGGAAATTGCCATGAAATTTTATAAAAATCTCTATATTGGGGATACTGTCAGTAATCCCGATAAGATAAAAAGAAAACTGAAAAAATACGCGAAACTCACAAATGTCTATGTGCTTGCATATGCGGAAAAAGACGGAAGGATTGAAATCTTCCATAGTCTGATGTTGCAGCAGTATTATTATAAGGAGAACGCCCCGTATGTGATAGGGATTGCAGGTAGTAAAGAGGAGGCAAACGAGCTCATATGCCGGATCGCGGAGGAAGCTATACAGCAAACGGGGAAAGCGGACCTTGTCGCATATCTGTTCCCGGAGCAGTGACGGATCGCATATTTGCTTATGGATTGTTTGAAAGTAGGAAAAGGAAGCATTTACAGAGCGTATGTTACATATTATTTTATTTATTTTAAAAATCATAGGGATTGTCCTGTTATGCATTCTGGGATTTCTGCTTCTTGTCATTCTCTGTGCACTTTTTGTGCCGGTGCGGTATCGGATAAAGGTATGCAGGGAAGAGGGAGAAGGAAAACCGCCGTTTACGGCTTATGTCAAGATCACATGGCTGTTGCATCTGGTGAATATCCTTGTACGTTATCCTGGGGAAGTGATCGTGCGAGTGCGAATCTTTCTGATTACCCTATTCAGAGTTCCTAAGAAAGATAAGGGAACGAAGAGTGCAAGGCCGGAGAGGGAGAAGCACCGCAAGACCGAAAGAAAGGGAAAAGATCAACAGGAAGAACAAGAAGTCGAAGTACAAAAGGAAGATAAAGAAGAACTCAAAGTCATAGAACAGCAGGAAAACCGAGTAGCACAAGAAGAGCAAACACCCCAAGATCAATCGGAAAACCAGGTAGAACAGAAGATCGAAGACATTCGGGATAACAGAGAAAATGAAGTCTTCGGAGAAAGCGGGGCAACCGAAGAAAGACAAGAAACGGCAGGCAATGTACAAACCGTAAATTGTGAAAAAAAAGTAAGTGAGAAAATTACAACGATAACCGATGATTTCAATCCTTTTGAAATGGGAACATTAGAGGACGAACAGCAGAAATCTTCTACAGAACAGGAAACAGAGGACGAAGGGAATGCGTCCGAGTCCGGAAAATTTTCACTACCGGGCAAAATTCGCAAACTCATAGAGAAAATAAAGGATTTCATCGATAAGATCAAACATACGGTCCATAAAATAAAAGCACTCTTTGAAAATATACAGTACACAATCCGCAATTTCTGTGATAAAATAAAATCTGCGTTGGATAATATACAGTATTATCGGGAAGTGATGGAGAGTGACTCTTTTAAGCAATCCATGGAACTGTGCAAGGGCGAGCTTGGCTATGTGTTCCGGAAACTGAAACCGGATAAATTTGAAGCGGACCTTAATGTCGGTATGGAAGACCCGGCGACTATGGGACAGATACTTGCAGTCTACGGTATGCTTTATCCGCTGATCGGTCGATATGTGAGACTTGTTGCGGATTTTGAGAGCGAGAGTACGTATATTGAGGGGAAACTGGATATCCGTGGTAGGATCAGGACGTTCACATTTCTGCGGGTATTAATACGAGTTTATATGAACAAAGATATCAGGAAATTGATCAAGTTATTGAAGAAGGAGGCTGTGTAAATGGCAGAGAATAATTTTACCGGTGTTGTTGAATCGTTGATGAAAGGTATGAATGCCGTGATCGGTACGAAGACGGTGGTAGGGGATGCCACACAGATCGGGGATACGATCATTTTGCCTCTTGTGGATATCAGTTTCGGTGTCGGTGCAGGGGCAAGCGCTGCCGATAAGAAGAACGGTGGTGCAGGAGGATTTACCGCGAAGATGTCACCCAGTGCAGTTCTCGTGATTAAGAACGGTTCCACGAAGCTGGTCAATGTTAAGAATCAGGATGCCTTGACCAAAGTGCTCGATATGATACCGGATATTGTAGACAAGTTTACGGCACCTAAAGAAGAAATGATTGAAGATGACAAGGCAGTGGATATTGCCTTCCCGGAAGAGGAGTAATTTTTCACTGTAATATTTTTTACGGATGTGAGCGAATCGAAGATAAGCAGACTGCGTTGACATGAAAACGGAACAATTCACTATCTTTTATCATATACTATATTAAAGAAGCATAGGCAGGAGTAGTATATGAAGAAATTGATTGGTCTTGTGGCTTTTTGTATTGCCGCGGGTATGCTGTTTATGCTTTTTTTAGTCAATCGGTTTGTCGGTTTGGTTCTCATAGTCTTATTGTTACTAATTGGTTATAATTTTTTTTGCTGTGATTGATTTAGAGACGGTACGGCAGGAGTTGTGATTAGATGAAAAATTCAGAAGAAACATTTGAGGAAACATTAGTACACGGATCGGAAGAAGAGCTGCAGGAACTGAAGGCATGGCTTTTTCGTGAAAATATACGTCTGGCTACGGCAACCAAGGAACTGGAGCGGATGCAGGAACAGTATCTTAAGGAGAAGGTACAGTTTCAGGAGGAGATGAAGCTGTTAAACCGTAAAGTGACCAGTGACCGTCAACGACTGAAGGAGGATACTCAGTTCTTCGAGAAGAAGATGGAGATTTTACAGAACGGGTTCAGGCAG
>CAMWMS010000159.1 GCA_947175435.1 uncultured Lachnospiraceae bacterium
TGATGAAGTGGAAGAAGGCGGTGGTGGTCTGTCTGAGATATTGCAGAAGCCGTTTATGACGCCGGTACTGCTGGGAATCATTGCGGTGCTTTTGATCTGTATCATTGTGTTATTGTTTCTGATTCCCGGTCGAAAGAGGGCGGCACAGACTGGAGCAAATGATCTGCAGCAGGATATCACGCAGTATGCGCAGGAACAGAAACAGAACGATTATGTTTCCGGACTGTCAGGAGAGACCGTCTCGGTGGAGAAGACACCGGAGCAGCCGAACAGTGAGAAGAACGGATCAGAGAGCGGACAGAAAACAGAGACGGCTACGGATGCGGATACAGAAGATACTCTTGTGGCAAGCGACAGCGATAAGACAGCAATCGTGGTCGATATAGAAGACGAAAGCGATGTAGCATACAGCAAGGAATTCATTTTAAACGAGGCGCTACCTTATTTTGCAGACAATAATCAAGATGCCATCTGGGACCTGGCACACTTAAAGCGTTATGTGAAACTGTCAGAGGAACTGGAAGGCACAGACAAGTATTATTATAACGGGGATGTGAACAGTGACGGACTTCCGCACGGACAAGGGCTGGCAATCTATGAGAATAATAGTTACTATTACGGCGGCTGGATAAACGGTGTAAGAAGCGGCAGCGGCACATGGTTCAGATTCTATATCGGTAAGAAGAATAAAAGCAATGCCATGGGTAAATATACGGCGCACAGTTACAGCGGTGAATGGGCGGAGGATCTGCCGAACGGAAATGGGGCGGAACACTATGATGTGGACATCTCTAAGCTGAAGGTGAGGGAGCGGATCTTACAAAATGTGGTCGGCAATTTCAGCAACGGTCTGTATGACGGTGAGCTGTATGCGAACACAGTGGATTATACCGGTAACGTAGAAGAATGGAGCGGTGTTACCGAGAAAGGTGTGTTTACGCTTTGGAGAGATATGAGTGCTATCGGCGAGTGCTCTGTGTGGCGTAAGAATAATGATCCCTCTCTTTGCATGGATATTGATAAGTCGGAAAATAAAAATCAGGGTTTGCGGGAATTACTGAAAAACGTTGCGAAGTGAGCAAAATTGACAAAATGCACATCGGAAATAGTTGCAATTTATGCAAAATGATTATAAAATAAAAATATGTGATGGAATTTTTAGGCAGTTTGCAAACTTTTGTGATAGGGAGTGTGACAGTATGCCTTGGTGTCCGGTGTGTAAGAGCGAGTACAGAGAGGGAATAGAGCGCTGTGCGGAGTGTAAAGTAGAGCTGGTAGATCAGCTGGTGGATGAGAAGGAACAGAGTGCTGAGGATGTGCAACAGGATTATGGTTATCCGATAGAGGAATCAGCGGCAAATTCTAAAGTATTAGAGGAATATTGTGCATTTGGCGATGTCCATGAGACATCGGAGACAGATAGCATTCCCGATCCGCCGCCGGTATACCATGCCTATCAGAACAGTGCGGCGAAGGCGGAGGATAATCGTTCTTCGGCATATACGCTTCTGTTTGTCGGAATCGTAGGTTTTATTCTTGTTCTGCTTGTGTTTATGGGTGTAATACCGCTCTATCGAAGCAGCGGTACGACAAAATATCTCGTGTGCGGTGTTATGGGCGCCCTGTTTGTGCTCTTTATCGTGTTCGGAGTCGTGTCCATGCGTAATTCCAAGATCCTGTTTATTAAGGCGAAATCGGAAGATTCCCTGTTATCGGAGATGACCAAGTGGTGTGAGGAACACCTGAGTGCGCAGCAGATTGATGACGGATTGTTTATGCCGGAAGCAGGGGATAACATTCCGGATGAGCAGAAATATTTCAGACGGACGGATAAGATGAAGTTGATTATTAATGATAAATTTATGAATCTCGATGAGGCGCTTTTGGAACATTTTGTGGACGAGTATTATCAGGAGTTGTTCGAGAATCAATGAAGATAACTGTGATCACGGTCGGTAAGATCAAAGAAAAATTTTATCGTGATGCCATAGCAGAGTACGAGAAGCGGCTTAGTCGTTACTGCAAGCTGGAAATCATTCAGGTGGAAGATGAGAAGACGCCGGATGGGGCGGGAACTGCGTCGGAGGAAGTGGTTAAGAAGAAAGAGGCGGCGCGTATCCTGCGATATATCAGGGAGGACGCTTACGTTGTGACCTTGGAAATTCAAGGCAAGATGTATGATTCCGTAGGTTTTGCAGGTGAAATCGAGAAGCTTGCGACGGGAGGAATCAGCCATATTCAGTTTATTATAGGCGGTTCTCTGGGACTGCATGAAGATGTGTGTAAGAGGGCTGACCTTGCGGTCAGCTTTTCTAAAATGACTTTTCCCCATCAGTTGATGCGGGTCATTTTGTTAGAGCAGATTTATCGCGCTTACCGCATTATAAACGGAGAACCGTATCATAAATAATGGAGGTCGTTTGTTATGAGAATGTATGATCTGATCATGAAGAAACGTAACGGAGAAAAATTAAGCACCGAAGAAATAGAGTATATGATCAAAGAATACACGGCGGATCATATACCGGACTATCAGATGTCCGCCATGATGATGGCAGTCTATTTCCAGGGAATGAGTGCCCAGGAGACAGTGGCGCTCACCATGGCAATGGCACACAGCGGAGACATGATGAATTTAAGCGCTGTCGAAGGTGTTAAGGTGGATAAACATTCCACCGGCGGCGTGGGGGATAAGACATCCATTGCGCTTACGCCGATGGTTGCCGCCTGCGGTGTTAAGATTGCTAAGATGAGCGGCAGAGGGCTGGGTCATACCGGAGGTACTATTGATAAGCTGGAGAGCTTTGCTGGATTTACTACGGGGATCACAGAAGAGCATTTCATCAGGCAGGTCAATGAGATCGGTGTGTCCATCATGGGACAGACTGCGGATATCGCGCCGGCAGATAAGAAATTATATGCTTTGCGGGATGTGACTGCCACGGTGGATAATATGTCATTGATCGCCAGCTCCATTATGAGCAAGAAGCTTGCTTCCGGTGCGGATGCCATAGTGTTGGATGTAAAGACAGGAAGCGGAGCTTTCATGAAAAAAGAGGAAGATTCCTTCGCACTGGCACGGGAGATGGTTACGCTCGGCAATATGGCCGGCAGAAAAACCATCGCTGTCGTATCGGATATGGACCAGCCGCTTGGGCGTGCGGTGGGAAATGCGTTGGAAGTGGAAGAGGCCATCGCTACTTTACAGGGAGAAGGACCGGATGATTTTATGCAGTTGTGCATGACGTTGGGAGCTTATATGTTGGTTGCAGGAGGTGCAGCCGCCGACGAGGAGGAGGCAAGAGAGAAGTTAGAGCATGTGATTGCGGACGGAAGCGCTTTGAAAAAGCTGGCAGATTTTGTGCAGGCACAGGGCGGTGATTCTCGGGCGGTGTATGATACCTCACTCCTGCCGAAAGCAGATGTCGTGGAAGAGATTATGACACCGCAGGAAGGGTATGTGAGTAAGATCGACTGTGATGAAATCGGCATTTGTTCTTTGATTCTTGGCGGCGGGCGCGAGACGAAGGACAGTGAGATTGACTTAGCGGTGGGACTAATCCTGCATAAGAAAGTCGGTGATCAGGTGAAAGTGGGTGAATCTTTAGCAACGATCTATGCCAACGACCCGGATAAGCTGGCGGCGGCAAAAGAAAGGTTTTTGAAGGCGTACCATTTTACGAAACAGTCCGTACAGAAAACAGAGTTAATTAAGGGCATTGTGCGGGAATAAAGACATGAATCCAGTCATGAATTCCCTCCTCGGAACATATAGTGAACTATGAAGAGAAATCATAAAAAAATGCCAATACAAGCTCTGTCAAATTCTAAAGAACTGATCGTGGAATCCTTACGTCTTCCGAAAGATACGATGTTGGGAGCGGCGATTGTGACGATCACGGGAAAACAGGAAGCTTTCATAGAGAATTATAAGGGGATTCTGGAGTATACCACGGAGTCTATCGTACTGCAGGGCAAGAATTGTAAGATATGCTTTGAGGGACGGAGATTGTCAATTGATTATTATACCAATGAAGACATGAAAATAAGCGGCAGTATCGATGCTGTCCGATATGTTTGATGGAGAGGGTAGGATGCTTCACTGGGTGCAATATATCAGAGGTTATGTGACGATCAAAGTGTGGGGGTACTCCACGGAAAGACTGCTCAATCTGTGCGGAAATCACAATATTCTGGTGTGGGATATTGAGGATCACGGCGACTATGATACGATGAATATCAGCGTGCAGGGTTTTTTTGCATTAAAGCCGCTTCTTAAGAAGACCGGAACGAAGGCATCCGTTCTGAAAAGATACGGACTGCCTTTTTTTATGTCCAAAATGGGACGGCGTAAAATATTCGTTGCAGGTTTCCTGTGCTGTATGCTCTTCTGGATGCTGACATCGGGCTATATCTGGAATATCAGGTTCGAAGGCAATTATGTGCTGACAGAGGATGTGCTGCTTGATTATCTGGAAGAGAAGGATGTCTGCGTCGCCATGAAAAAAAGCCGGCTTCGGATCGAGGAGCTGGAGAAGTCACTGCGGGAAGATTATGATGTGATCACCTGGACATCCGTACAGGTAAAAGGCACTACGCTGCTGATCTATATCAAGGAAAATGAAATGCCAAATTATGACCAAGTGAGTCAATCTGATAAAGCAGAGAGCGAAGCTGGGACGGAAGGAATGGATTTGATTGCCACGAAATCCGGAACAGTATCGTATATCATCACAAGGAGCGGTGTGCCTCAGGTAGCATTGGGCGATACGGTAGAAAGGGGGGATGTGCTGGTCAGCGGTGCCGTGCCGGTCTACAATGAGGACACTACGGTCAGAAAATATCAATATGTGGAGTCGGATGCCGATATCAAACTCCGTTATACGGAATCGGTTTCCGTTAAAAAGGATATTCTATATGAGGAGAAGATGTATTCCGGCAAACAGAAAAAAATGTTCATGCTCGGGGTCAATGACAGGGAGTTCAATCTCAGACTGGGAAAGATCCCGTATGCGGAATATGATGTCAGCGGCGAGAAGAAACAGGTGAAACTGTTGGATCATCTCTATCTGCCCGTTTTTTACGGAAAAAAAACAGTTCAGGAATACGAAATGATACGCCAGAAGCACACGGAAGATGAAATGAATTCGATGATGCAGGAAGAGTGGCATAAAATTATGGAAACTTTAAACGAAAAAGGGGTACAAATTATCACAAAAAATGTTACAATAAAAAAGAATGATAAAAATTGGGTATTGAATGCCAATATGCAGTTGGAAGAATCGGCGGCGGAACTTGTGCCGACGAGCACGGAACCGATAGGTGTTGAGGAAGAGACTGTGCAGGAAGAGACGGCAGAGTAGAGATTTAAAGCAAACGGTAACGGATAGAGAGGCAGAAGACAGATAGATGGGAGAATTTACAGTCAGTATAGATGCGTCCGTGGAGCATATGCGGAATTTATTCGGCGAGCGTGATGCCCATATCCGGAAAATAGAAGACGATCTGGATGTGGTCATTGTAGACAGGGACGGTGCCGTGAAGATAAGCGGTGACCGTGAGGCGGTCATGAAAGCGTCTCATGTGGTGAGGGAGCTTCTTGCCCTGTCAGAGAGAGGTAATGCGTTGGAAGAACAGAATGTGAATTATGCCATAGAAATGGAAGGTGAGAGTGACAAAGACGTGCTGCTGGAGATAGACAGCGACTGTATCTGTCACACAATAAACGGGAAGCCGATTAAACCAAAGACTTTGGGACAAAAACAATATGTGGATGCCATTAGGGATCGTATGATCGTGTTTGGTATCGGGCCTGCCGGAACCGGTAAGACATATCTGGCCATGGCGATGGCAGTTACGGCTTTTAAAAATAACGAGGTGAGCAGGATCATTCTCACAAGACCGGCGATCGAGGCAGGGGAAAAGCTCGGCTTTCTGCCCGGAGATCTGCAGAGTAAAGTGGATCCGTATCTCAGACCGCTCTATGATGCTTTATATCAGATCATGGGAGCGGAGAGTTTCGCCAAGAATATGGAGAAAGGATTGATCGAAGTGGCGCCTCTTGCCTATATGAGAGGACGTACACTGGATAATGCCTACATTATTCTGGATGAGGCGCAGAATACGACGCCGGCACAGATGAAGATGTTTCTGACCCGTATCGGTTTCGGCTCTAAGGTAATCATAACGGGGGATGCTTCCCAGAAGGATCTGGCACCGGATGTGAAATCGGGTCTGGACATTGCCATGAAGGTATTAGCTAAGATCGATGATATTGCTTTTTGCAGACTGACAAGTAAGGATGTTGTACGGCATCCGCTGGTGCAGAAGATTGTCAGGGCATATGATGACTATGAATCTAAAGAGAAGAAGCGTACAGAACTAAAACAGAGAAACAGGAATTACGAACGTGGAAAAAAATAAGAGACAGACTTTAAAGAGAATAGCAGTGTTTGGATTAATGTTTATACTGGCAGGCATGATTGCGCTGGCAGGAACGATACTGCATAAAGGCGAGATGGAAGAGATGTTACGCAATACGGTTATGGTCATGACCGGTACCGGTATGGTGATATTTTCTTTTGCGATGGAGGAGATTAATCAGCGATTCATATATCGCAATGAAGGAAAATACGGCAGATTTTCCCTTATGTATCTGGGAGGTCTGCTGGCGGCGGTTTTCCTTCCCTATCTGCCGGTGACAGGATGGCCTGTTCTTGTGATCTTCGTGCTGCTCGGAGTCTTCAGCGAGACTGCGGCGGGGGTGATGGCGGGAAGTGTATGTCTTCTTTTGTCGGTTCATTTTGC
>CAMWMS010000160.1 GCA_947175435.1 uncultured Lachnospiraceae bacterium
GTTGAAACAGATTCTATCATAAAATAAAGAGTATTCTTACCCTACTACAAGTGAATCATCCTTAAGAATGCTTTCGTATTTCTGCAACTGTATGTGTAGCACTTCAAGTGCTCTGGAATCCGGCTCACATTCCAGTTGTTCTATAAGCTTTCGGTAATTTAATTTCAATCCGAAATCCAATTCCATAGCCTGCCGCTCAAGGCTTGCACAAAAAGGCTGACCAACCGCCTTTTCAATATTTGTCTCTGGCGAAACATTTTCATCATATCTGTCATTATCACTTAATAAAGAATTTCCGTTATCAAATACCGGTGCCGGCCTGTATCTCTCTTCCATACTGTTCGCAACAATTCCTATATTATTAAAGTGTCGGTCCACATTAACGATCAACATGTCAAAAGTCAATAATTTTCCAAGATAATCCCTTATATTGATCCCTGTTGTATTTTCTACAAATCCTACAACTAACTCAATTCTCTCTGACACATTATCATATAGTCTGATCCTCTCCGATAACTGACCTCCATGATAGATATCATACAGCCTTTGTAAGCTGATATAAGAATCACCATCTTTTAAAAAATTAGCAGAACGACATCCGTCCATACCGTTAATTTTACAGCACTCATATTCCACATACTCATTAATATTAGAACAGGCGAGTACTTTAGACGCCAGATATTCTGCTCTGCCCTCGTAACCGACTCTGTTTTGCTTAAACCAGTAACCTCTGTCATAATACTTTTTTTGTGTACCTATGCTGCTGCCGGACACCATGACCATAGCTTCCGGAGCTAAGATAGAATTTGTCATTTTCTCCATCTGACATTCTCCCATTCAAGTTCTTCGCCGTCAAATTTGATCTATAAATCATCTTCCCATGTAACTCCATGAGTAACTCGATTCCATTCCCATGGATTATTTTCTCTCAACTCTGCCTGATTCAGAATTTCCTGTAGATCTGCCCTGCCATCTTCATAACACCGGCTTTTAAGGAATCGATATACGCGATTTATAGATAAATCGTCTCCGCCAAAAGGCTGGATAAGTGAATCGTGAACTATCTTCTCAATTCTAACATTCATGTGATCATCAGAAATCCAGACGTGCACTACCGGTTCATTTCGATGCATTACCGTAAAATTATACATAATTTATCCTTGCTCTGCTGATACTCCTTAACAAGTCCATCATAATGGAAATAAAAATATTTGTAAACTGCCTGTGAGCAAAACCATCAATGTGCCGATTAATTTGGAAATAGCAGTATGCGCCAAGTCAGGCGACAATCTTCCCATCCTCAATTCTCACAATCCGGTCGGCAAGCTGTGCGATCTCATTATTATGCGTGATCATAACGATAGTCTGATGAAATTCCGTTCCGGTGCGCTTCAAGAGCCCCAGCACATCCGCACTGGTCTTACTGTCCAGATTACCAGTGGGTTCATCCGCCAGAATGATGGCCGGCTTCGTAATAAGTGCACGGGCGATAGCCACGCGCTGCTGCTGCCCGCCGGATAAATTATTCGGCATATTATTCAGCTTATCTTCCAGTGCCAGCATATGCACAATATCATCCAGAAATTTCTCATCCGCCTTATCCCCATCTAATTCCACCGGCAAAACAATATTCTCATATACATTCAAGATCGGAACCAGATTATAATTCTGAAAAACAAACCCAATATTGCGCCGTCTGAAAATCGTCAGTTCCTCATCATTCTTCTTTGCCAGTTCATCACCCCGCACGATCACATTTCCCGATGTAGGCGTATCCAGTCCACCCATCATATGAAGCAGCGTGGACTTACCGCTCCCCGAAGTCCCCACTACCGCCACAAACTCTCCCTGCTCTACACTGAAACTCACACCGTCCAGTGCACGGGTAATGTTCGGTTCCGCGCCGTAATATTTCTTCAAATCCACTGTCTGCAATATACTCATAATACTTACCATTCCTTTCAAATTTTCATTCAATACATCATAACCACTCTCAACCTTGGAAGAATGCCCGCTCCCAGCGGCATTCTTCCGGACATAACATAGTTGCACTAAGGCTGTGTATTATACAGCCTTAGTGTAACTTTATGTCCTTAGCCTCTCCACAATACTCTTCCGGCTCATCTGACTATAAAAACCAAGCGGAACCACAACCGCCACCGCCAGCATAAAAGGCAGACTGAGCACTACAGGCAGCATCGTAAAATGATATCGGAACGCCCACATATTACCTACCATCTCCTCACAGATAAACCAGACGACTCCTGTACCAAGCGTGGCGGTAACAAGAACAGCCAGCCCGATATATGCGATTCCCTCCCATGCAAGCATCCGTTTCATCTGTCTCTGTGCCATGCCCGCCGCGCCCAGTACCACCATTTCCTTCTGTCTTGCCAGTATGGAAGTGACTGTCACATTGATGAAATTAAGCAGCCCTATAAGCGCCAGAATCCCACCGAGCGCGCTGCCGATCACGGCATACGCCGCCTTGCTTTCCTGAAACTCTTTCTCGTATGTCCGATAGGAAATATAGTCTAAATTTTTCTCCACATTATTGTTGTAATCTTCTATCCAATTTTCCGCAGCTTCCCGATACTCGTCCGCCACATTATAAACAGCAGTCATAGGCTGTGTCTCACCGTATACTTCCCGGTAACTCTTCACGGGAAGTATGATGTCAAGTCCTAAATCAAGTGACATATGCGTGCCTGCATCTCCTTCTATTGTTCCCACCGCCATGACCCGATAAGTATGGCTGCCACCGTTTTCATCCGCGAGATTGATTTCGTCCCCAATCCGGTATAACGGCGAATCAATCTCCGCTCCCGCGGCACAGTGATAATAGAAATCGTCCACGATCACGCCCTCTCCCGACTTCCACATCTCTTCATCCAGTTCTCCTTTTGTAATGGTAACAAGATCCGAAACATCTCCGTCTATGCCATATACGATCGCACTTGTCCAACGATATTGTGCTAACGTGTTCTCTGAATCCTCCATGGAACGTACACTCGATGTCCGCGAACCTCTTTCCTGTAAAACTCTCTCTATGACTTCATCGGGAATCTGCTGATTAATCGACTTCGCATACACATAAGCGCTGTCTTCCAGCCCCGGTATGCCCTCTATCTCCTGTATCAGCTCTTCGCTGATTCCGTTCAGGTTCTTCTCCACTCCTGTCCAGTTTAAAACCGAATAATCTGACACACAGAAATCCGCCACTGCATACTGCTCGATATACGTCTCCAGATCAAACCCCGTCACTGCCGTGTAAGTAGTATTCAACAAAATCATACTGAGCGACAGCGATACGATCACCAGCACCGCTTTTCTTCCGCTTCGTCTCAGATTGCCCATTGCCATAGTATAAGGCGTTGTCCTGCGGCTCTTTTTCCTCTTTTTTCTGACACTATTGTCATCTCCGACATATCTGACCGCCTCTATTGCCGATATCTTAGCTGCAAATCTACAGGGCTTCAGACTGCTGATATACACCGTCAATAGCGAAAAGAGAACAGCTCCGATCAATACTACCGGGTTGATTCTATACACACCCGTAACATCAAGATTAATCTCTGTCAGTACATGGGGCAGGAGCAGCATCCCTACCAGATACCCCGCCGCCAGACCAAACGGCAGTCCCATAAACGCAAGCCGGAAAGCCTGTTTCCTGACAATCCCTTTAATCTGCCTGCCGCTTGCTCCGATGGTACGCAACAGCCCGAAAAACTGTACATCCTGTGCAACGGAAATTGCAAACATATTATAAATAATAAGGTATCCCACCCACACAATGATTCCCAATAACGCCGCAGCCGCCAGAATAAACGTGATATCCACTTCTCCCTCGGATATCCCTAGTCCGCAGGATGGATTGGCGCTGATCGGAAGCTGCCAAATACCGGACTCCTCGCCCAATTTGTCAAGCATTACATTCATCTGTCTCTCAACATTCCATTCACTTGAAAAATAAATATCCGCGCAGAAGATCCCGCCATATTTCCCGCTTTCATAGACGCTTACATGCGCCGCCGGGGCAATACTGTCCGCCAGATCCTCACTCACCCATGCCATCTGTGCGCCCGCCCGTTCATAGCCTTCCCAGAAACCGCACAGCCGCAGATCTTTTTCATATAGAACATCATCGACAGAGATGGTCAGATGAATATTCTCCCCTAACTTACATGGAATTCCCATTGCCTCCAGCACCAGTGTGCTTGTCGCGACCTCGTCTTCTGCCTGCGGCATAGTGCCCGTAGACGGATAACACTGAAAACTTCTGGCGGAACCGTCCTGCGCGTACCGCACTTCCGTGCTCAGTTTCTGCAGTTCTTCATTCACCGCCATTCCCACAACATGTGTGAAGTAAACTTCTTTCGGCGTATCACAAGCCCTCAATATATCACATTGTTCCTGTGTCAGAAATTTCATTGAAGCATGCGCAGTTCCGTGGTACCTCTGCTGCACCTGCTTATTCTGGTCGAGGAAGCCTCCTGCCATGGCGAATAATGCCGCAAATAGTACTGTAGTCAATATAATTGCCAGAATAATAAAAATATTCTTCCCTTTATTCGCGCGGATGCGCTGCGCCGCCAGCTTCTTGACGGCGCTGTTCGTATCATTTTCAAATGGAAATGTCATAGACGTGTCCTCCGTCACATAGCTATATTGCTGTAACTACTCGTTTCACAAATATAAGATTTCTTATATCATAAAACTATCATAAACCAGAAATATTACAGAAATGTCCGAAGGCGTCAGAAATATTTCGTAAGCGGTTCACCTTTCGCCAAATAATTACATTTGAGAACTTCCGGTATTTTGGAGGTGATACATAGTGGAAAATAAAGTGAAAGGTACAAGATATGATAGTGGAAACAGTCGTAGGAATCATTGGTATTGTAGTAACAATCATCAGTACTGTTGTTACTTTGGTCAGTATCATGCAATCCTGCGAGAAACATAAACATCAGAAAAGCAACCGCACCCGCCAAAAGTGATTGGTTGCTTTTCTAATAAGTAACTGTCAACTAAGGTGAACCGTTTGCTCTATGGGTAGCACCTTTTATCATTATTATAACAATCTTATCCATAATGTCAATACAACCTTATTCAAAAATTTGCTGTTCCGTTTTTAATTTCTTTCTTTTTCGGATAAGGCGTGTCATACCAATCATACAAATTGCGCCAATAAGAAGGTTAATCGTTCCAATGAGATTCCCATAAAGATTATGGTAGAAAAACAAAAACAAGTTGAAGCAGCCCATATATAAATTCAAACCGCCAAGCAAGGCAATAAAACGAATGATCCGTGTTAAGTATTGGATACGCGAACTATAATCTGAGAATAACTGAAAACTTTCTTCCGATGTCTTTTTACGGAAATAAACCCAGTTGGAAAATGTTCCGACATGCTCCGCGCCTGTTTCCTCAAGGAATTCAATATACTTTGCACTTTCCACTCCACTGAACCTGTTTCCTAAAAACTCAGAACAAATCTTATATTCACCCGGAACGCAGTCCTCAAATTCATATCTGAAATATCCCACAGAAATCAGAGCAAGCCCCTTCGCCGCCATCTCATTCAACCACTTTTCCTCTTTATCAAAATCCCACATCCAAAACAATTTATGAACAACTTTTCTCATGCTTCTTCCTCCAAAATATGATTACCGTTTTCAATCAATTCCTTAAGCCGAACAATCTCACAGCGCAGCATTTGTTTGCCCAGATCCGTTATCACATATTCCTTTTTTCTACTCTCTTTTTCCTCAGCGAGTGCAACGATCCACCCTTTTTCCAAAAGTGTATTGATTGCACCATAGAGCGTTCCCGCCGCCAATTTGACTCTGCCGTTTGAAAGCTGTTCTACATTCTGCATGATACCGTACCCGTGCAGCGGTTTAACGAGTGACAGTAAAATATAATAAACAGCCTCCGTCAGCGCTTGATTCGACAATTCATCCACCTCCATTTATATCGTCATTCGTTATATCGTCTTCCGATATAGTTATTATAACGGCAGCCGATATAGTTGTCAATGCTTTATCTTCCATTCCAATCATTGTTGCAGAAAAAAATAAAGGTGCACCATTTTGAAGCTTTCACTTCATCATGATACACCTTAATTTATAGGAAACTTACATAGAAGTTGATTACATAAGCTTACGGAACAATTCCTTTAAGTCCTCCACACTGGTATCCTTCGGATTTCCCGGTCTGCAGGCATCTGCATAAGCTGATTCGGCTAAGAAATCCAGATCCTCTTCCTTCAATGCTTCCAGTTTTGCAGGAATCCCAACATCTGCGGATAATTTCTTTACTGCTTCAATCGCAGCAGCGCGGTACTCTTCCTGGCTCATTTTATCTACATCAGCTACATTCATGGCGCGTGCAATTTCACGATATTTTTCACCGCTGCACTCGGCATTATATTCCATTACAATCGGAAGCATCATTGCACAGGCAACTCCATGAGGCGTATCATAAACCGCACCAAGAGTATGTGCCATAGAATGTGCTATTCCCAAGCCTACATTCGAGAATGCCATACCTGTTACAAACTGGCCAAGTGCCATGCCTTCCCGGCCTTCCGGTTTATTTTCCACTGCATCCCGCAGGCTTTTTGCAATCAGACGGATTGCTTCTAAGTT
>CAMWMS010000161.1 GCA_947175435.1 uncultured Lachnospiraceae bacterium
TTAATATAATGTCCATGTTCTCCTCATTTCTACGCTGCTATTTGCGCATTAATTTCCTTCATTCTTTATCAGTGCCTCATTCAACCATTCCACCAGCCGCAGATCTACCTTATTCTTCTCTGCCATGCTCCTCAGAATCTCAATTGCCTTCTCCCTGGGAATCGGTTTCTTGTAGGGCCTGTCTGTAGCCGCCAGTGCGTCGTAGATATCCACAACAGTCAGAAGCCTTGTCTCGAAATCAAGCTCATCGCCCTGCAATTGATTCGGATACCCGCTGCCATCCAGATACTCGTGATGTGCGCCGACCCACTTGGGCACCATGGAAAATCCTTTGAAGAACTCAACCTTATCCAATATCTTGGATGTCATGACAACATGATTTTCCATCTCCTTGCGCTCTTCCATCGTCAGCGTCCCGCTTCGAATACTCAGGCAGGATACTTCCCTTTCGGTCAGATACGGCAGAGTCGTTCCGTCCTCGCTTACATGCTGTTTCTTCGCAAGTTGCTGAATATGCTCATATGCCTCATCATTCACGTAATCCATTGTATCGATCTCATGGATAAATGCCAGATCCTCCCGAAGCTGTACCGACGTCTGTTCGTATTCCTCCTGCGTGATCCTGCCGCGCAGCATATCAACTTCATAGAGCGCATGCAACAGCGTAAACCGGTCATCCACTCTGCTGATCTCCTTGTCCAGTCGGGTAGCTTTATTCATAATATTGAGCGGGATCACCATTTTACCGATGTCATGAATAAGCGCCGCAAGCATCAACTGTTCCTTCCGTCCGGACTCGAAGAATTCCTCACACTTCCCCTTTGCATGTAAATCATTAATATGATCCGCCAGCATGCTGGCATATCGCTCCACATTTCTGGTATGCTGCGCATTGTAGGGTGTCCGTTCTTCCAGTGCGGTGGTCAGCGCTTCCACAAATGAGTATAACTGCGTCTTCAGCGCCTCAACATAGGACAGATTCGTGAGTTCAATCGCCGCCATAGCTCCCAACGATCTTATGATCAGCTCATACTGCTTATCAAAAGCAATGACGTTCTGTGCCTCGTCCATAGCGTTTATCAACTGCAATACCCCGATCAGCTCATTCTCATTGTTCACAAGCGGCACCACCAGCTGCGACTGCGTCCGGTATCCGGTCAGACTGTCATACTGTCTGGGGCCGGAAAAATCAAACCGGCTGCTCGCATAGACATCCGAAATATTCACTACCTCCCTATGGATCGCCGCATAGGAACACACGTTTTCCTCCTTCATGGGCACCGGAGGAAGATCATCGATAGGTTTGTCCATTCCCCGATTGATCCCCTTGGAAAGCGTCTTCATGAACTTAAAGACTAGCTTGCCATCCTCGTACAAATATAGTGTGCTGGCATCACAATTTGTAATCTCCATACCGTTCTTCAGAATCGCCATAAGCAGCCGGTTTCTGTCCTTTTCCGTGGAAAGTCTGATCCCGATATTGATTATTTTCTCAAAATCCTTATACTGTAAATGCACTGTTATTCTCCTTTGCGTCCATCGGGTAAATCCCGTGTTGTGTCATATATTCCAATGATTTTTTCTGTGCCTCATATCCGCTTACCTCCACCAGCACCGGAACATCTATCCGGTACCGTCTGATCAGACGATCAAATTCCTGAAAGTCCAGCCGCCCATCTCCTACAGGCAGATGCAGGTCATTGACCAGATCATTATCATTAATGTGTATATGCCGGATATAAGGTGCCAGCGTCTCGATCCATTCCTGTCCAGAACGCCCCGACAGCATGGCATGCGCATAGTCCAGGCAAATCCCGAAATTATCCACATCACGCATCTGCTCCGCCAGACCGGCCATAATGTCCGGTGCCTCGTCAAACATATTTTCCATATAGATCTGCTGATTCGGATACTGTCCTGCCAGCTCTTTAAAGAAAAGCGCGTTCTGCTCACGCCAGTTATCCAGATAGCTTGTCACACGGAAATTTGCAAGCCGACCCGTATGAAACACCACACCTCTTAGCTTCATACGCGCCGCGATTTCCATGGACTGACGCACCCGCAGCATAGAAGCCTCCCGGATCAGCGGATCACTGCTGTGTATCGTCACATCCAGAAAAGCGCCGTGCATCGTATCCTGCATAAAACTGCCGCGATATCGCCCGTAGAATGCTATAATTTCCTCCTGCCTCCCCAGGTCGTCCATCACCCCTGCAGCATAAAAATCATTATACTCAAATGCACAGCCGTAATCCTCTGCCAGACTGCACACCCGTTCCATATCCGTTCTGTCGGGAACCAAGTACAGCTTACCCATTCCTCTCTTATTTCCCTCCCTGATTGTGTGCTTTTAACCCGTCCAATTGATATACGAATACCCCTTGGCTCTTACCTTTCAGCGGAATCTCTCCGATAGGTGTCGCTTCCACCCGGTCTTTCACCGCCTCATACGCGTCACCGCTGATCAGAATCTGCCCCGGTGCGGCGTTGCTCTCCAATCTAGCCGCCGTATTGACGGTATCCCCGATCGCCGTATAGTCCATACGGAAATCGCATCCAATATTACCTACTACGGCGTTCCCGCAGTTGATACCGATTCCGAAAGATACGCTCTTACCGAACCGTTTCTTACATTTCTCTCCGATCGCCGCCGCGCCGCTCTGCATATCCCACGCCGTACAGACTGCACGGTAAATATAATCATCCAGATCAAAAGGTGCGTTAAACACCGCCATCGTGGCATCCCCCACAAACTTATCCAAGGTGCCGCCATGATCAAAAATCGCCTGCGTAGTAAGGCTCAGATACTCGTTCAGGATCTCCACCACTTCCTCCGGCCTCAGACTCTCCGACATCGTAGTAAAACCGCGAATATCCACGAACAGAACCGCCACATGCCTATTCTCACCACCCAGCACCAGCTCAAAATCCTTATCCTTACTGATCTTATCCACGATCTGGGGCGCTACATACTGCTTGAACACATTGAGTACGCGCCGTCTGCGCATAACCTCCGTCACATATCCTCTAATCACCTGAATCAGATAGATGAGAATCAGACAAATCGGCAGCAGTATCGTAGGCATGATCCTGCCTTGCCGGTACATTCCCCTTGTCGCAGCGACATTAAGAGCTACGCCTGCGCCAAGCAATACCGTAGAGTACAGAAGCCGCAGTTTCCTCGTGCATCCATAGAACAAGCCGCACAAAACCGCCCCTGCTGCCGCATAGACCCAGGGCGTTATCGGAAGCTGCGTTCGCCCTTCCATCAGCGCCTCTATGATATTGGCATGTATCTCCACTCCGTACATCTGGCTGTTATGGGCAATAGCCGGCATGTAAGCGTCCTGCATCCCGACAGCATATGCTCCCACCAGCACCACCGCATCCCGGAATATGGCAGCATCCACCGTGCCATCCAGCACATCCGCCATGGAGACCACGCTGTAACCGCCCGGCTTGCCGGAATAAGAGAAGTAAAACCGATTGTTCCTTCCATAAGTATTGGGAATCACCGCTTCCTCTCCCCGACTTTGCTGATACGCCATATAGACTCGGGATGAGAGGCTATATACCCGCTCTCCCTCGTGATCCAAATAAGCCATCGCCTGACGCACGTAACCGTCGCCGTCCACAAATGTATTAGCAAATCCACACATAACCCGATCCATCAGGCTGTCATAGGGTTCTATCACATGATCCACATAGTAAGGGTTGTAGACAATACTGCCATCCACTCCCCGTTCAGGCTGTTCTTTAAAAGAAAAACTCATGGCAGCGACCACATTCCCCGTCTCGCTGCAGACTTCGGCAAAATGATCGTCTGCCGCTTCATCGGCCTCCTCACTGTAAATCACATCGAATCCGATCACTGCCGGACCACCGCCCGGCGCATGATTCAGAGTCGAAACCAGTTCGGCGGGAATCTCTCTGCTCCATGTATTTACAGGACCGTACCGATCCAGCGTCTTATCATCGATCCCTATAATATAGATTTTCTTATTGGTAACGCTCTCCCTCTGATTCAGCCTGTCCGATATGCCCTGATCAATCAGTCCGGCTGCGCCGAAATACAGAAATATATAAGATGTCAGAATAACGGCGGCCGTAATCGCCGCCGCCTTCATTCCGTTTCGATGTTTCATACTGCTTTACTAATGTTCCGGACAATATTCCGTTACATCTTGCTCCTTTTTCGGTCAGTTTCCGGATTTCCACTCAATTGTCGTATCCGCGTTGATCGTTGTATTGAAATCAAAATCCCACGTACCTGCCGCTGCCGGAGACAATACCGGCGCAGAGGCCTTCTTTCCTTTCTGCACACTCTGCGTGGCAAATACAGACCCCTGATACTTATAGGTCACCGTATATATTACCTCTTTCTCTGGCTTAGAGGGTTTGTCACCTTTGTTATCGCCCGGTTTTTTCCCTTTATTCTCATCGGAATTGTTGTCTCCTGCCTCCTGACCGTTACCGCTATCAGAACTTCCGTTTCCGGAGTTATCTGATGCATTACCCTGTGCAGGCGGTGTATCCTGCGGTCTCGACGGTTTCTGTCCGGCTTCACTTCCCGGTTTATCCTCACGCTGATCTGTATTGCTTACGCTCTGTTTCTTTGCCGGCTTGCGCTCGGAATTCGCTGTTTTCCCTTTTGATTCCGCTGCCCGCTGATCTTCTGCACTCTGTTCTTCCGTATCCTGATCCTCTATATCCTGATCCTGCGTCTCTTCAGCCGCCTGCACATTCTCCGTCTGATCGACTGTTTCACTCTGCTCAGGAACTGTCTTCTCGGCATCCTGTTTAATCTGTGCAAGTTCTTCGCTCGTAATTCCCGTAACAGGTGCGCCGCTTTCCAGCAGATCGCTCAATGTCTGCCACGTCTGCTCCGGCAGCGTAGCAAAATCAATATCTTTCGGACCGTCCACCGTTCCGTCACTGTATACAGTCAGTTCACTGCCCGCATGAACCAGCACCTCTTCCCCGTATGACCCGTCGGGAAGTATTGGCATTGTTGCCACCGTTCCGTCAAAACAACACAACCGCATATTCTGTCCGCCCGCGCCATCGTCAGACAGTTGCGCCCGGTATATCGTTCCCCTGACCGCCATGACAGAATTAGGCGTGGATGTCTCATACATTGATTCCCCGCTTAAAGGCTTCTGAATCTCATTGGTAACTGCTCCCTGCTCCAAGCGGATTCTCGTCTTGGAATTCTGTCCGTCTCCTTCCGCTTCCAGCGAAAAGACCGTATCGGCTTCCGCCGTTATGTACTTATCGTCATCCAGCTTCATGCGCATCATGCTGTCTTGCTGTACGCTCACACGGTCACCGGATTCCAGATACAAATTCTCCGCCGCATCGATGACGCCGATATCCGCCCGCTCGATCACGGCGCTTCCCTCCAGCTCATAGACCATAATGGAACGGAAAGCTTCATCTTTTCTATTTACTATAAGAAGCACAACCACCACTGCAATTACGGCGGCTGCCACACATAAGATCATCCCGATCTTCTTAGATGACATCTGCTTTTGCATAGAATATCCACTCCTTCTCTTAGCTTATTTCTTACTCTGCGTAAAATGATAGCTGCCGTCCCCTCGCACATAGAAGGTGCTGCCACCGCAATAGACTGTACTATCACCCTCCAGAGTCCACTTTCCGTCGCCCAACCGATAAGCGGTGCCCGCCTTTAATGAATAATCGCCAGTCTTCGATATGACATTTGTGTCATCTTCTACACTTTTCTTTTCTACGGTGATGCTGTACACCGTTTCGTTTCCTGCCTTATCCTTCGCTCTGATCACGCAGGAAGTGGAATATTCCGCTGCCGTAACCTGATACATCCCGTCTGTCTGTGAGGGAGCCGCCGGCTGCTCATTCATCAACACGCTTGCCAGATTAACATCCGTTACTCCGAAACGCGTACCTTCCGGATAAGTACCGCCGTTATCAATCCCTGTGATCGCAGGCGCCGTCGCATCGATCACGATACCGTCCGTTCTCGCATAAGAGGTCTGCCCGTCTGTCGCTTCCGCCTTGACATACAACACATACGCGCCCTCCTGTCCCAGACTGACCTCCTGTCCTGTCGCCTGTTCCGCCGGCTGCCAGAGATCAGATAACTGTTCCTCACTCTTGCTCTCATCTGAAACACGGGCTGCCGAGTCAAGATAATAATAGAGTGATACCGGTTCGCTGCCCTGGCTTGCCGAAATGCTGAGGCGCTGATCACAATTGCCGAAATATGTATTATATTCGATCATACCGCCCAATGCCTGTGCCTGATTCTGCCCCTGCAGTTGAATTACCATCACTGGCGCTGCGGCTTTCTCAGACTGCTCCTGTGCTTTCGGCGCTGTAGTTTCCTCTGCCTGCGGTATAATTTTCTCCGCCGCCTCGACATTTTCCGGCTCTTGTGTATCCTCTATCGTCGATTCAGCCTCTTCTGTTTCCTGCGGCTCTTCCGTCGTCGGCTCGGTCACTTCCGGTTCCTGTGTCTCTTCTGCCGACGACTCGGTTACTTCCGGCTCCTGAACTTCTTCTGCTGTAGGCTAGGTTACTTCAGCTTCCTGCATATATTAAGCAGGTGGCAAGTGTAAATAATAATCATGAA